>UQFU01000122.1 GCA_900540425.1 uncultured Alphaproteobacteria bacterium | reverse complement strand
TTGCCGCCGCCGTCGGCGCTTATCCCGAAACCGTAGACCGGCTTGAGCTGGGATATTATACCGCTTACGGCCTTACCGCCAGATTGCTCAAATATTATAACAAAGACATCAAAATAGAACTCGTCGACAGAGAATAGGCAGCAAAAAACCCCGGAAACAATTATTTCCGGGGTTTTTCAAGACTTAAACATTAGGCTTAGAAGCCTTCAGTATCTAAGCGTTTCCGCAACTGTTTACGGGCGCGTCTGACCGCTTCGGCCTGGCGGCGGGCTTTCTTTTCGGAATTCTTTTCGTGATGACGTCTCAACTTCATTTCACGGAAAATGCCTTCGCGCTGCATTTTCTTTTTCAGAACCTTCAAAGACTGATTAACATCATTGTTAATAACAGTAACCTGAACCACTTAAATCACCTCTTTTCAACGTTCAAAATAGGTTATACACAAAATCTGCCGCCTTATTAACATAAGAATCAGCAGATTGCAACATATTTTTTATGCGATAATATTCGGCATAATCTTGGCTTCAACCGACTTAATTTTGCGCTTGACGCCTGTGCGTAAGTTATTTAGCTGTTTTGCCTGAAAAAAATCAATGGTAGCATTGCTGCGTACCAAATTTTTAATATCTGAGCAGACCCGGCGTTCTTCGAGTTTTAACTCGCACAACTGCTGCTGAAGCCGGCCCAAATTATTTTGATTGATCATCAATATTACCTTTTGTAATAAGTAAATTTGTGAAAAAAAAGATTTTTTTGCTGGAAACAATTCCATAAAATCTGCATTTATTATACACTATTTTTGAATAATTGCAATAGACATCTTTAAAAACATCATATATAAGTGTGATGAAATTTGAAAACTTGTAATGAAATAAATAAGAAACGAGGAGTTTTTTTGATGAATAAAATTAAAAGAATCGGTGTTTTAACCAGCGGCGGCGACTGTGCCGGTTTGAATGCCGTCATCAGAGCCGTTGTCAATTCGGCAGCACAATACGGTTGGGAAGTTTATGGTATTCATAACGGAACAGATGGCATTACCGAAACTCCTCATCAATATGAAGTTCTGACTGTTCATAACTTTTCCGATACTCCGTGGCCGCGGCTCAGCGGTTCTTATCTGGGGTCGCTCAACAAAGGCGTCAAAATGGAATCGCTTGAAGCCATGGCCAAAAAGTTTAATCAGGGCGTCAAAGACCTGGGACTTGACGCTATTGTCGTTATCGGCGGCGATGGCAGCATGAATATTGTCAGCAATTACTGCCGAGGAACCGACGTCCGGGTTATCGGCGTTCCCAAAACCATTGACAATGATACGCCGATCACCGAATTCTCTGTTGGTTTTCAGACGGCCTGCCAGGTTTGCACGACAGCTATCGACAGTCTGGAACTGACGGCCCGTTCTCACAGCCGGGCGCTGATTTTGGAAGTTATGGGCCGCGATGCCGGACATTTGGCCATGCATTCGGCATTGGCCGGCGGCGCAGACGTTTGTCTGGTTCCGGAAATTCCCTATAAAATCGACTCGGTTATCAAAAAGCTGAAAGACGTTAAGGCCAGCGGCCGGAATCATGCCATTATTGTCGTTTCCGAAGGCATCAAGACTGAAGACGGCTCTCACCTTTCCGGCGCTCAAAATCTGGTTGGCGAAGCCGTATACGGCGGAATCGGCGATTATCTGAGCAATGAAATCAATCAGCGTTACAAAGAATTTCAGACTCGCGTTACCAAGCTCGGACATGTTCAGCGTTCCGGGACACCGACGGCCTTTGACCGCCTGCTGGGTTCGGTTTTCGGCGCCAAAGCCGTTGAATTGCTGGCCAAGGGCGAGCATAACAAGATGGTGGCCTGGCGTGACGGGCATGTTCAGGCTTATGCGTTGGAAGACGTGGTTAAAGAAGGAACAACCCTCTTGAATGTTCACAGCGACTTTGTTAAAGCAGCTGAGTGTCTCGGCATGTATATCGGCGAAACAAAGTAGTCGAAAATCACCCCTTTTACAGACAACCGGAAGATTTTTCTTCCGGTTGTTTTTTTATGTTAATTTACTTTCTTTGCGTTTGGACAAAATATTAGTATATTCTAATCATTTTTGTTTACTTTTGTACTTCCGGGTGA
>UQFU01000121.1 GCA_900540425.1 uncultured Alphaproteobacteria bacterium | reverse complement strand
TGGATTCCGGGTCAAGCCCGGAATGACAGAGAAAAAAATGAGCCCGGAATGACAGGAAGAGAGAAAAGAGGCCGGAGTGACAGATAAAAAAACAGGTCAGAGTGACAGGTAAAAAAAACAGGCCGCTATGACAAGAGAGAAGGACAGCAACTTTGCCCTTATCCCAAAAAATTATCCTTGCTTTTTAGCTGATTTGTTTTAAACTCATTTTCGCATTCGGGTGAGCCGGGTGCGGAGTATCGAAACTCCTTACACAAAAGAAAGCTCCTTTTATGGGGAGCGGCCGGAATAAGTATGCTTTGCGCATAACGAAGAAGGCCGACTGTTTTTGTGTACAGTTTCGAACTCCCCACCTTGATTTTTATCAAGGTGGTTTCTTTTTAATCAGAAACCTAAAGGGAGTTTAGAACATGATATTAATCCAGAATATTGAAAACAAAACCTTTCGCAGGGCAATCGGCATTGAGTTTGCCAGGCTGCGCCGCGAACGCAAGCAGGAAATTGAGAAAGTTGCCGCCGCCATCGGCGCTTATCCCGAAACCGTAGACCGGCTTGAGTTGGGGTATTATACCGCTTACGGCCTGACCGCCAGGCTGCTCAAATATTATAACAAAGACATCAAAATCGAACTCGTCGACAGAGAATAGGCAGTAAAAAACCGGTTCTTGTGAGCCGGTTTTTTTGATAGGGCAATTAAAATTTAGCGTGTACTCATTTTGTTTTTAGCCGCATTAGCCATAATATTTTGGTCAACCTTAACCACGCCCGAAACATCTTTAGTGCTTTGGGTTTCAGGGATTAAGCCGCGTTGAGCCAAAATACCGCGCACTTTGTTCTTTTGCATAATGGCCGGAGCTTTCTCGTCAAATTCCTTATCGGCTTGTTTGTATAAATGGTCTTCCACAAACAAGTCTTTTGATGCCATAATTTTATCTCTAAGGTGCATATCAGCCATATCATAATTGAATTTTAAGCTACTGGCATTGTTTTTTACCATAGAGCTAATATTTTGCGCACTATCAGTCATATGTGAAGGAATATCATTTTTGGCCGGATTGGTACTAAGTTCTTTACCCCAGAAGTCAATAGACGCGGTAACATTATCCAAAGCATTGTATTTGCCGCCAAATAGTTTGGCAATTGGCTTAATTGCTTTTTTCCACATCGGCAGTTTCTTGGCCGGTTTTTGAACTTCGTTCTTCTTCCCGGTTACGGCCGAACAAATAGTTGCATCGGCATAACGTCTGATTTCACCTGCCAACTCGGGAAACTGCTCCGTTAACCTCTCAACATCATCGTTAATTCGCTCAATGTTGTATTGCATCATTTCATTATTACTACAAGCATTCCTGGCTTCATCTTTCTTTGCTGATAGTTTCGCAATTTCCTTAGTGCTCAAAGCCAGTTCGGTAGCATGCTTGCCATGCTCGGGAAAGATTGTATCCAAAATCTTATTTTTATCTTCAGGAGTTTGGGCTTTGGTAATCTCATCGTTAAACTTTTTATAAGTTTCTCTCAGTTCTTCACGATTCATTCTGATAGGTGGATTATTTTTTCCGGGAAATTCAACATCCGAAAAATATAATGAATCCATCTTAATTCCAAAACATTTATTATCACTCATTGCAGTTCTCCTTCTTGAAAAATAAAACTTTCTAACTATCATAGTACAGCAATCATTGTCAAAAATCAACAAAAATAACAAACGAACCCAAATATTTTGTCTAAATAATGTGTGCCATAAAAAAACCGGCTCTTGTGAGCCGGTATTCTTAAGCCTCTGTATATGTTAATAGGAGCGGGCGTAAATCACTTCCATTACTGCCGGCTTGCCGGTCAGCAGACAGATTTTGCCGCTCATGTCTGACGGCTGGTCGAATGGAATGGCCCGAATAGTGATTTTCATTTCCTTCAGCAAAGCCTCGCTGTCCGGATCATTGCTCCAGCCGCCGCGGACAAAGGCCACTTTTCCGGGCTGTCCGTCGGCAATCCACTCGTTGGCATTGGCAAAATAAGCCCTGAAAGCCTCCTGAGTGGCAATATCGGTGCGGATATTGGAAGCAAGGCGGGCTTGGGCGGTTTCAAACATCTGCTTTTGCAGATTCTCAATCCGTCCTTCAATACCGCGGATAAATTCGTCGCGCTCCACAATCTGTTTGCCTTCCGGCGTATTGATTTTGATGCGTTCTTTAACCATAATCTTGCCGCCGTCAACATCACGCTTGCCGATTTCGCAAATAACCGGCGCCCCTTTGCGGGTCCATTCCCAAAACTTGTCAACGCTGGAACGGTCGCGCTTGTCAAACTTAATGCGGATTTTTTCGCCAAAAGGCAGTTTGCCCAGCAGTTCCTGACGGATTTGTTCAATATACTCCATAATTTCAGACTCATCTTCAGGCTTTTTGACAACCGGGATTAAGATAATCTGATACGGTGCAATCCGCGGCGGAACCGCCATGCCCTCGTCATCGGCATGTGTCATGATAACGCCGCCGATAAGGCGG
>UQFU01000120.1 GCA_900540425.1 uncultured Alphaproteobacteria bacterium | reverse complement strand
GATTGATTTTAAAATATTTTTCCCACCCGGTAGCGGAGCCCCCCCAGCCAATACCGGCAGGGAAATTATGAAGCGGCGCTGCAAAATTTTGGCAGAGAACAAAATCCAGCCGCACTCTACAATCAGGGAAACGCCTTGGCCAAAAGCGGCAAAGTCGAAGAGGCGATTAAAAAATATGAGGAAGTCCTCAAAATCGTTCCCGGCCATGAAGACGCGAAATTTAATCTTGAATATCTGAAAAAACAGCAACAACAGCAGAATCAGAATCAAAACAACAACAGCCGGCAGGACAAACAGAATCAGGAACAGCAGCAAAGCCAGGGAAACCCGGAGGGTTCGGATCAAGATCAGGATCAGCAAAACCAGAATCAAAATTCCACCCGGGAGCAGCCTGATAACAATAACCAAGGGCAGCAAAATTCCGGCCGGGAACAAGAAAAACCGGAAGAAGAGCAAAACGACCGGCAGTCCGGAGAACAGCAGCGGCAAGCAGGCGGGGACGAACAGGAACAAGGACAGCAGCCGCAGCCGGCTCAGCCAACCGAACAGGAAGGCGAAAAATTTGATGAGAAAGCGCAGGCCCGAGCGCTTCAATACCGGGATATTCCCGAGAATCCCGGCGGACTTCTGAAAGCGTTTATTTATAAGGAATACATGAAAAAGAGGTATGAAAAATGAAAAAATTTATTCTGACTTTGATTTTGTCACTAAGTTTTGGTTTTCAGGCTCTGGCTCAAACCCTGCAAGCTTCGGTCAACCGCAATCCGGTTCCGGAGGGCGAAGCTTTTATTCTGACCCTGAAACTGGAAAACGGACAAGACAATTCCCTTTCTCCGGATCTTAAGCCGCTGGAAAAGGACTTCAGCGTCTATTCGGTCAGCAACTCCAGCCAAATTAACATTATCAACGGCGTCCGTTCGGACACACGGCAATGGGACATCGGACTGATTGCCAACAAAACCGGCGAAGTCAGCATTCCGGCAATCAAGCTCGGCACCCTATCGAGCCAACCGATTGTGATGAAAATCATCAGCGCCGAAGCGGCGGCGGCCGGGGAGCAGAACAACAGCGCCAAGGCCGGAACACAGCCCCGTTACAGCATGAAAGCGGAAATCAACAATAAAAATCCATATGTCCAGCAGCAGGTCGATTATACGGTTACAATTCTCGACACCGGAGGATTGCAGGGCGATGCGCCTTATTTTAGCGATAACGGCGGCAACGACTGGATTATCAAAACGGCGGCGGCACCGACAGTCGACAGCAAAACGATTAACGGCAAGACAATCCGCGAGATTAAGTTCCATTATGCCCTGTTTCCGCAAAAAAGCGGCGTTCTGAAGGCTCCGCAGGCGCATTTTAAGGGATTTTACCTGACACAGGACCGGGTTGCCTATGACCCTTTTGAAGATCTGTTCGGCAATTCTCTGGCGGCAAGCGGTTTTGGATTTGCCGACATGTTTGCAACCCAAAATCCGGTCAATTTGGTCAGCAAGCCGCTGGAAGTTAATGTTCGGACCATTCCGGAAGCCAACAACGGCAGCTGGTGGCTGCCGGCGGAAAAGGTGGAATTATACTCCGAATGGTCGCCCAAGAATCCGCAGTTTAAGGTCGGAGAGGCCGTCAGCCGGACAATTTATCTGAAAGCGGCAGGCGTGGTGGAAAACCAGCTGCCGGACATTAAGTTTCCGAAAATCGGCGGAATGAAGCAATATCCCGAAAAACCCCTGGCGGAAAGCCGCCTGAACAACGATAAAATCATTTCAATCAAAAAAGCGGTCAACGTTTATATTCCCAGTCAGGCCGGAGAAATCACGCTGCCGGAAATCAGGGTTCCGTGGTTTAACGTCGGCAGCAATCAGATGGAATATGCTTCTTTGCCGGCAATGACAATCAAGGTCAGCCCTGCCGATATGCCGGCGGCAGCAACGACCACGGAACAGCCTGCCCCGGTGTCCGATATGGCGGAACGTGAACAGCAAATGACGGAGGCGGCCGATGACGCCGTTGATGTTTTTGCGGCCGAAACCCAGCCGAACAGCCGTTTGTATTTTATGGTTGCGGTTGCTTTTCTGCTGGGCATTCTGTTCAGCTATCTGCTTTTGAAATCGCATTTGTCTCCGGCTCCGAAAAATAAAGAAAAAATCCGTGACTTCAAACGTCATATCGAGCAAAAAGCAAGGGAAAAAGATTTTCGCGGCCTGCGTGACGGTTTGTTCGAATGGTGCGACAGTATCCATCCGGAACAAAAGACCGTCAATCTCAAAGAGGTTATCAGGCTTAATCCGCAGCCGGATTTTGAAAAAGCCGTCAACCGTCTGATGGAGGAACTATATTCCGACAACGGAAAAAATTGGGACGCGGAAGCATTTATTGCAGCGTTTAACAAAGTATACGGGCAGCAAAAACAAAGCAAACACAAACATAAAAAGCCGTTGCCCGAACTTTATACCCAGTAACAAACCTGCAGCCGGCCCAAACCGGCTGTGCGTTCAACCTCCGGGCTTGGAAAGAGAAAATTATTAACTAAATCTTTAAGAAGCGGTTATATAATTGAAAAAGCGATAAAAGGTTTGA
>UQFU01000119.1 GCA_900540425.1 uncultured Alphaproteobacteria bacterium | reverse complement strand
CCTTCGGAGCTGAGAAAAAACCCGGGAGGAAACCCCCCCCCCAGCCTGTAGAAGCCGCAACAACGGCGGCACTAAGCCGCGGCAGCGAAAAAATTGCCGAACTCTATTCACGGCGGCTGGAACCGTTGATAAACGTCTTCAAAAAAGAATTGGAAATCGAGCAGGGTAAACTCGACAATCCTTCTAATTATGAGTTTGAAAACTCAATTTGCCGCTGAGCGCCGAAACTTCTCCGGTCGGCTTCCGGTGGTTGACTAACGGAATAAAGTCGTCCAGAAACTTGTTTATGCCGTTATAAGCGGCATCAATATAATCCTTGCCTTTGGCCGAATTCTCCCGATAATAGAGGCGGACGGTCGTCATGCCGATTTCTTTGGGGTAAATCAGATTGGAATAGCTGTCGTCCACAAAAATACAGTCTTCCGGAGCCGCGCCGATTTTGTCGCAAAGCTGCAAATAAACGTCGGCGCTTTCATTTTTCTTGGTGTGGTTAAAATCCTCGACCGAATAAAAACGCCCTTTGAAAATATCATAAAGCCCGAGATGCTTAAGGATTTTTTCGGCCAGCGAATGGCTGCTGTAAGTAAAAACATATTGCTCGAGCGGCAGTTGACGCAGCCGTTCGGCCAAACCTTCGTACGGCACAATCATTTCATAGGGAACATTATTGTGATAGGCGTTGTAAAATTCCTTGACGTCAACCCCATAGTCGCGATAAAAAATTTCGCCGCCGTCACGATATTGGGCAAAAGATTCCTTAACCTTGGCTTTGGCAGTTTCAAAATCCAAATCAACGCCGAGCTGCTCCACGCAAACGCGTGCCATGACAGAATCCAGAATATCGCCGAACTCCGGCGTAATCCGGTATAACGTATTGTCCAAATCCCAAATAATCGCTTTTTTGTTCGCAAACACCCAAGGTCTCCACTCTGACATAATCAAAAAACTCCCGATAGATTAACATAAAAGCCGCGTTCGTCAATACTCAATATTGTACTTTTTCCGCCGCTTTCAATCTCGTGGAAAGGGAATAAGTCGCAAAATTTGGTTCCTTTTGGCGGAGAATGGATTATAATACCCAATCATTAGGCGAAATTTTAAGGAGTCAGTCCATGAATAATATGCTAAAGGCCGGTCTTTTGTCAGTCGGAACCGTTTTTTTCTGGGGGCTGCTTAACGTCGGTTTGCGTTTTTTGGTCGTCGAATACGGCTGCCATCCGCTGGCGCTTGCCTGCTCCAATGCCTTGTTTTGCGCGCTGGCTTTGATTGCCATCGGCGACCCGAAAGTAAAAATTCTGCCGATATTGCGCAATTGGAATACCTGGTTTTTCGGCCTGACCCAAATTTTGAAAAATATTTGCCTGATTTACGCCTTTGTTTATATCTCTTCCACACAGACCAACCTGCTGACGAACATTGAGATTGTATTTTCATTGCTCCTGACTTGGATATTCCTGCACCGCCGCCCCAATCGGATTGACCTTTTGGCCATTTGCTTTATCCTTATCGGCTGTTTGGTGATTGTTGCCGGTCTGCCCCAAAAAATTATGATTGCTGCCACTTTGTGGGTTTTTGGCGGTTCTTTGTTGACGGCTCTGCGCTCGATTTTTGCGGAAGTCCACCCCGGAAACAAAAAAGACCTCACCACACGCGAACGTTGTTCGGTTACCGGATGGATTTTGTTGGCCAGCGGCGGCGCCTTTGTCTTGTTTTTTGTATTGTTGTCTTTTGCGGCTGCTTTGCTGCCGCCGGAAATTGTGTCGGAAACGGTTATCCTCAAGCGGCTGCCGGCGCCGGCCGAATTTGTTTCTTTGCCCAATCTGGTCGGCGGATTGGTAACCGGCGTGGCCTTTTATGCCATATCAATGTATTTTTACTTTTATGCCATTTGCCTGTCCAACAATGAATATTTTATGATGTTCCGTTCATTGCAGGCCGTGTTTACTTATATTGTCGAAGTGACGGTTGCGGCTTTCACCGTTTTGCCGGCCGTACACCTCAATCCGGCCGCCTGGTTTGCCGCCGTTACGATAATCTTGAGCTCCTTTTCGATGATTTTGATGCGCAGCCGCCGCGGGCGCGATTTGCTCCAAACCTTGAATAAGCGTTGAGAAGGAATATATCAAACCCTGTAATAATAACAAAGGGGTTTGATATGAGAAAAATAATTGCTTTAGCTTTTGTGGCCGCTGCTGCCGTTTTGGGTTTTAAGGCTTATGCCGACAGCCAGGGGCAGAGTGTCGGAAATCCCGATTCGTCTAATATGCTGGTGGTTGAGGAAGGGTATGTTGTTGCCGTTCCCGGCGGAGACGGTGCCACGCCTCAGGCACCGGCGCCGAATTCCGATTCGGGTGTATTACTTGAGGGAACAAACAATAATCCGGCCAATGATGTCGCCGCTTCGCCGCAGCCGAATAATCCTGCCCAGGGGGCAGGCACCGCGGCCGGTAATGGTGTCGCCGCCGCCGGAGCTGCTGATGTTTCGGTAAACGGAAATAACAATATGCCTTCAGCAGTAACGGTAGATGAGACTGTTTCGGGTGTCGTCGACGGGCAGGGCAACGGTATCTACGAAGTTGACGAAACCGTAACTGCCAATTAATTATTCTGTATATCCCAAACCAGAACTGTTAAAAAGCCGGCAAAGAATTGCCGGCTTTGTTGCTTATGGAGCTTAGCTGTTTAGTCTCCGGTCGACGAGTTCGATTTTGAT
>UQFU01000118.1 GCA_900540425.1 uncultured Alphaproteobacteria bacterium | reverse complement strand
GATGATCTCGCGGTCGCATTTTTTCTTTTCTTCTCTGGCTTTGAGAATATCAAGGTCGCGTTCGGTGGCAATCTTGTCAAGGATGGTTTTGACAACCTTGTCAATCTGCCGATTCTCGCGATAATCTGCCGGCAAGGCAAAATTAACCCGGTTATCGGTCAAAAGCTTAACGGCCGTTTTTTTGTGCTTGCTCTTGGGGCGATAAACCGCAATCGCCGTTCCGCCGCGTTCTTTGGTGATTTTCATGGACGGAATGTCAGTCATGCCGTCGCCGAAATAAATCATTCTCCGGTACGGGATCCGCCGTTCTTCGTCAGGCATAAATTCGTTTACCGCCCGGTCTTCCAGTTTGCCGAGTCCTTTGTTGATTTTGGAAAGATACTGGGTCTTGGCGGAATAGTTGACAACCCGGGCCGGCCAAACCGGCGTTCCGTCTTCGCCAAAAGCAAAGCTGCAGCCGAAAACGTCCTTGAAATGAGGACGAATGGAGGCTCCGGCAATAATTTCCTCATAGCCGGAAGAGATGATGTAATGTTCGATTTCCAAATCGCGCTCGCGGCCATATTCGTTAATCCGGTCGAACCATTCTTCCACGCCGTCAAAATATTCAATGGTCTTGCCGGCATCGCAGAAAAACTCCCGGGTCAGGCGAATGCCTTTCTTGCGGGCCGTCATTGTAAAGTAATACATGCTGCCGGTAACCTGATCGGCGCAATGGTCGCGCGACCAGGCGTTAGCCTTGTCCCAAAAAGTCTGGGGTTTCATTCCCAGCGTCGGAATAAGAACGTAATCCTGCATATAAGTAATGCTGAGTGTTTCGTCAAAGTCGTAAATAAGAGCTACTTTTGTTGCCTTGGCCATAATTTCTTTTATCTCCGCTTGCAATTTGTGAATAATTATTATAAAAGAAATAAGTTAAAAATTAATTTAATAAAAAGGAATTGTTAAAATGGTAGCAACGACTATGGACCAGTTGGTCTCGCTTTGTAAACGCCGCGGATTTATTTTTCAGAATGCCGACATTTATGGCGGTTTGCAAGGGGTTTACGATTACGGTCCGCTGGGCGTTGAGCTGAAAAACAACATCAAGGCCGCCTGGTGGCGCGCCATGATTTATGAACGTGATGACATTGAAGGGCTTGACGCTGCCATTTTGACCAACCGCAAGGTCTTGCACTATTCCGGCCACGAAGACACTTTTTCCGACCCGATGACCGATTGCAAAAAGTGCAAGGGTCGTTTTCGCGCCGACCATATCAAAGACGGCAAATGCCCTAACTGCGGTTCAACCGAGCTGACCGAGCCGCGCCCCTTTAACCTGATGTTCAAAACCGCTATCGGACCGGTTGACGACGGTTCTTCCTTCGGTTATCTGCGTCCCGAAACGGCGCAGGCGATTTTTACCCAGTTTAAAAACGTGGTCGATTCAACCTCGCGCAAGTTGCCGTTTGGTATTGCCCAAATCGGCAAATCTTTTCGCAATGAAATTACGCCGCGGAACTTTATTTTCCGTGTCCGCGAATTTGAACAGGCCGAGCTGGAATACTTTGTTATGCCCGGCGAAGATGAAAAATGGCATGAATACTGGAAAGAAGAACGGATTAAATGGTGGGAAGAACAAGGCCTGAAGCGTGAAAATATGAATCTCTACACCACGCCCAAAGACGATTTGGCACACTATGCCAAGGCCTGCTATGATATTGAATACCGTTTCCCGCACGGAATGGAAGAACTGGAAGGTATTGCCAACCGCACGGATTATGATCTTGGCAACCACACCAAAGGACAAGACGAGTTTGGGCTTTCTTCCAAGGTTCACTCCAATCCGGAATCTACCCAGAAACTGGCGGTTTTTGAAGAAGATGACAAGAAATGGATTGTGCCTTTTGTCATCGAGCCTTCAATGGGGGTTGACCGTGCGGTTTTGGCCCTGTTGACCGAAGCTTATGAAGAAGAAGACCTTGGCGGCGGCAATTCCCGTATTGTCCTCAAGTTGAAAAAACATCTGGCGCCGATTAAAGTTGCCGTTATTCCGCTCAAAAAGAATAATGAGCAGATTATGAACAAGTGTCATGAAATCAAACAGAATCTGCTCAAACTCGGCATCGGGCGCGTTGCTTTGGAAAATACCGGCAATATCGGCAAGGCCTATCGCCGCCATGATGAGGTTGGAACCCCGCTGTGTATTACTGTTGATTTTGAAACCATTGAACAGCAGCCTGAAAGCGTAACCATCCGCGACCGCGACACCATGGAACAACATCGTGTCAATGTTGCCGATTTGCCCGCTTATCTTCGTGAATATTTTGCCCGTTAATCTTATCCGGTCAAAAAAATCCTCCCGGAAAGGGAGGATTTTTTTTTGACCTTACCAAAAGCTTTCAGTTGTTCCGTCGCTGTTACACGGGGTGTTTGTGGTATGTGTCCAAGCGCCGGTATAGCTGTCATCTGCAATGCAGTCAAAACCGGACGCATCACAGGCAGCCTTGGAATCAAAAGTTTTCCCTCCGTTCCACATGGCACCGTAAGGCTTGGTTTCTTTATATTTGTATTCTCCTGTGTCTTTATTATAACAACCGAGTTCAACTTCGCAGTTGGGCATATATTCGCCGTCCTTGGTTATGCAATAGCGCCCATCACTAGGATTGCAGCCCCATACGGCATACATGGCATTTTTATCGGCGCAGTACCAGTTCTTGTTACCCTTAACTTTATAGTAGCGAACCCAGGGATTATTGCCGGACGAACTTCCGCCGCCGGAGGAAGATGAACCGGAAGAGCCTGAAGAAGAGGAGCCC
>UQFU01000117.1 GCA_900540425.1 uncultured Alphaproteobacteria bacterium | reverse complement strand
AAAATCTCAAGGCCCCCGCCGTGATGGCGAAATACAAGCCACAGAGCGTTAGGACTTTGGAACATCTTTCCGATTATGATTTAGCCCAGCGGGTGCTGGCAACTTCATTTAATCAGGAAAAAATACTCTTTGAACTGTCAAAAATCCTTATTCGCAATTACCTTTACTTTTTGACGGCAGATGAGGAAACCTTCAAGTCCGCACCGACGGATCTGAACAATTCGCAGTTTTTGCGTTTGGAATCCATTCCGGCAATGACCGTTGTCAATCCGAATTTAATCCGGCGTTTTTGCGAAAAGGTTCAGTTTTAAACTCCCGACCGGAAAAGCCTTTTGGCTTTTCCGGTTTTTTGGTTTAAACCAGTTTTATATAATCAAGTCTTGATATTTCGGGGACGATATCTTAACTTATATATAATAAGAAAATTGACTGGGGGCATGTTAATGGATAATCTGCCGGAATTGCGTGACATTCATTTGCCGGAGGGCGTTTCTGCCTTTCCGCCGGCTTATGGCTGGTGGGTTATTTTGCTTGGCGTTCTGCTGTTATTCGGGTTGTATGAACTTTGGAAGCTGTGGCGGCGGAAATCCAAAAAACGCTATGCCTTGCAGCTGCTCGGCAATGCCAAAGCCTCAAATGTGGTTGACGAAGCCCGGGAAATGTCCGAAATCTTAAGGCGAATCTGCATTTTCAAATATCCGGAAGCAGCAGCTTTATTCGGGCGCCCCTGGATTGATTTTTTAAACAGCCGCGGAAAGTCCAAACTTTCGGGGAAGCCGGCTGACCTGCTGGTTGATGCACCGTATATCCATCCGGCAACGCAAACGTTTAACCAATCCGACGCCGACAAACTGCGGTTGTTCTGCCAAAACTGGATCGGAGAAAATCTATGAACCGCTTTGCCGAACTTTCCGCCTTTTGGCTTTTGCTCCTGCCGGTTATTGTTCGTTTTGTCCTGCCGGCGGTCAAAGGTTTGCACGGAGATGCTCTGCGTATTCCTTTTTTTAACGATTTGCAGAACATTTCCGCAGCGGCGGAACCCAAAATGCATTTCGGAGACCGGAGATCCCACAGGTTTTCGGCCGGATGCGGATTGTTATGGCTGATTTGGATTCTTCTGGTTATTGCCGCGGCACGCCCGCAATGGGCCGGAGAACCGGTCAACCTGCGCAGCGAAAGCCGCGACATTCTTTTGGTAACAGATATTTCAACCTCTATGCTGGAACCCGATTTTGTTCTTAACCGCCGAAGAATCGACCGTCTTACCGCCGTAAAAAAAACAGCCCAGGATTTTATTGATAAACGATTGGACGACCGCATCGGGTTGATTTTATTCGGAACCAATGCCTATTTGCAGGCACCGCCGACTTATGACCGCAAAGCGGTCGGCGAGATTTTACGGCAGACCGATGCCGGTATGGCCGGACAATCCACGGCAATCGGAGATGCATTAGGGCTGGCGCTCAAAACGCTCAAAGACGCTCCCCATCCCGACCGGAAGATTATTATCCTGCTGACAGACGGCGAAAACAACGATGGCAGCCTTTCTTTGCCTCAGGCAATTAAACTGGCACGGGACGAAGGAGTTAAAATTTATACAATCGGCGTCGGTTCCGACCAGGCTTTCAGCGCCTCGTTCATGGGCATTCGCATCGGCGGCGGCGCCCCGGGGCTGGATGAAGAAAGCCTCAGAGAAATTGCCGCCGAAACCAAGGGGCGCTATTTCCGGGCCAGGGATACAGCTTCGCTCGCTAAAATTTATGAGGCGATTGATACTTTGGAGCCTCTCAACAATGAAGACCAAACCATTCAGGAAATACATGACTGGTATTATATTCCGCTGTTGGCGGCTTTTGCGTTGGCGCTGGTTTGGGGATTGGCGACAAGGAGAAGACGATTATGAGCGAGTTTATCGGCAACTTCCATTTTTTGCGTCCGTGGTGGCTTTTGGCGGCAATTTTGCCGATTTGGGTTTATTGGAAATATTATCAGGGGATTAAAAACCAATCTTCCTGGGAAAAAGTCTGTGACAAGAACCTGCTTGACTTTTTGTTGGTGCGCGGAAGCTCCAAGCAGCGCAAGGCTATCGGTTATCTGGCGTTGGGCGGAATGCTTGCTGCGGTTGTCGCCGCAGCGGGACCCAGCTGGAAAAAAACGGCGGTTCCGGCCTTTATGCCGGAAAATCCGGTGATGATTTTGCTTAACGTTTCTTCGGATATGGAAGAAACGGATTTATCGCCCAATCGTTTGGGGCGGGCCAAATTCAAGATTGACGACTTGCTCGGCATGCTGACATCTTCGCAGGCAGGGCTGATTGTCTACAGCAGCGAACCGTTTCTGATTACTCCGATTACCGATGTGCAGCTGGTGGAAAACCTGTTACCGGAGATTTCCCGCGACATTATGCCCGAAAACGGCGACCGTCCTGACCGGGCTATCAATCTGGCGGTTGAGAAACTGCAAAATGCCGGTTATCGGGAAGGGAATATCGTTATTTTTGCTCCCGATGCCGGCCAAGGATTTGACCAAGCCTTGGAAGCCGCACAAAACGCCCGCAAACGCAATTACATTGTCAATACCGTCAACATCAGCACCGTTCCGGCAGAAAAATTAAAACTCATTGCCCAAAGCGGCGGCGGCATTTATCTTGAGGCTACGCCGGGGGATCGCGACATAAAGCAGCTGGCCGGAAAAATCAATCAGGGCATCAGGCAGTTTAAGCTGAGCGAAAATCTGCGGGCACAGTGGCTGGATTACGGCTATTACCTGGTATTGGTTCCGCTGCTGTGCTGCCTGTATTTTTTCCGCAGGGGAATTATCTGGGGGCTGGCGGTATTTGCCTTGGCAGCACCGGCACAAGCAGGATTTTTTCTGAACAGCAACCAAGAAGGGTTACAGGCATTCAACCGGCAGGATTACCAGACGGCAGAGCAAAAATTTACCAATCCGCAA
>UQFU01000116.1 GCA_900540425.1 uncultured Alphaproteobacteria bacterium | reverse complement strand
GTTTGCTCAGGCTGTATGACGCCGATATCAACATTGAGCTAATACGCCGCAATCCCGAAAAAATTTCGCTCCGCAAGCTCTGATAACAAAAAAATGCCCCGGAATTTCCCGGGGCTGTTTCATCAGAGCAAACCGGTTCTTTCTTCTTTTTTCGGCTTTGTTTTCTCTTTGACCGGTTCAGGCTGCTTTTTAGGCAGGTTCCGATCAATATAAGCTTTTATATTTTTTCCAAAGGTCTGGTGGATATAAGTTGTCAATTCCGACGGTTGCTCCCGGAAAGCATCAGCCTGAGCCTGGGCCCGCAAAATCATATCAATCTCCATTTCCTGAGACAGACGGTCGCGGAACTCAGCAGCTTTTTCGGCGCCGCGCACCGATGCCAGGTTAAAAAGGATATGCGCCGTATACACATCACGCTTATACTTGCGCCCTTCAGCCAAAATGGTTCCCAAGGTCATCATTGCTTCAAGGTTTCCCTGCAAACGGGCGGCATTCAGAAAATTAACCGCCTTGCCGTAGTTTTGGGGAACACCCTTGCCTTCCATATATAAAAGGGCGGTTTGGTACTGCGCTTCGTCATATTTGGACATTGCCGACTTTTGCAAAAGTTCAAAAGCCCTGGCATAATCCCGCGGAACAAGATAGCCGTACAAATGGGCATATCCCAGCATAAACTGAGCAGTTGGATTGTTGGCATCCGCAGCAGTCTGAAACAGTTCCATGGCGCGTTTGGAATCTTTGGACAAAGGATTGTCGGTCATATACAGAAAAGCCAGATTAACCGCCGCCTCTACATTCCCGAGTTTAGCTGCCTTATCAAACATTTCCATGGCTTTGGCAACATTGGCCGGCGTGCCGATACCGCTATAATACAGACTTCCGAGGTTGTTAATCGCCACATTGTCATTTTGAGCCGCGGCCATTTCATAATAATGAAAGGCTTTGTTGTAATCCGGCTTGATATCGCCTTCGCCGTAGAGAAAAATATAGCCCAGACTCAACTGTGCATCAAGGTTGCCGGCATCGGCTTCGCGGAGCATTTTCCGGTGCGGATCTTCCGGTTTGGCTTCCGTCGCTACGGAAGAAGATTTATTTTCGCCGCTGCGTTTGTTTTTGGCAAAATTCAAAAAAGAGAAGAAACTTTCGTCGCTGTCTTTTGCCCACGGTTCTCCCCAAGGAAGCGCCGCCAGCAGCAGCACCGCCAAAATAAGCCGCAAATTCCGCATTTTTCCTCCTATCTGCCCAATTTGTTCCGGGCGGTAATATACACATAATCGCCGTACTTTTCATTACCACTTATAACACAACGATATTTCGGCGCGAGAATTTTTTTGTATTTGTTGAAAATTTTTTTCAACTCCGGCGTTGCATCGCGGAACAAATTTTGCAGTTCGGGCGATTTGTCGTATAACTGGAAAATGCGGACAAAATCTTCCGGCAATGCCGACGGGCGGCGGGTATGGACACTCTGGCGGTATTGCAGGTACATTTTTTTGACTTCCTGCGGAATATCCGGCAACGGATTGCTCAGAATCAACGCCTGTTTCGGACGGGCCAGAAAATTATCCTGGAGCATACGGACACATTCCGGATCCAACCCGGATTTTACCCATGATTTTTCTTCCGGGGTCAGGCGGCTTTCGTCAATAACAATACCTTTGACTCGTTTGCGTTCCTCAATCCGCATAACCTTGTCCAACACATCGTGCTGGTTATGTTTTTCGATTCCCCAACGGTTAATGGCCTGTATTGTATACTCCAACGAGGAAATTTTGCGGCGGCCGGCCGTATACTGCGGATTTTGCTTCAGCTCTTCCGGCGGCAAAGACAGCTCAAGAGCTTCGTTCTTTTCTTTTTCCAGCCGCAGGGATTCGTAAAACGGGTGCGTCAGCATATCGACAAGCTCCAAAGAGGTGATCTTTTCCTGCACCTCTATTTTGGCCCCGCTCGGAAGCTCCAGATACACGACCAGATTGCGGAAATTTTTTTCGGAAAAGTCTTTATACCGATGGACATCGTTATCGCAGAACTTGTTTTTAATCCGCTCCGGATTAATGACAAAACCATCCATTTTCTGAACCTGGTCTTTCCATTTGAGCAAATCGGAATAACGTTTCATGCTTAGGGAAACGCGCAAAATATCGCCCATTTTTTCGGTGGGTTTGAGAATTTTGGACATGCCTTGTTCAAAGGCCTCCCGATCATCGCCGCAACGGGCGCGCAGTTCCTGCATCCGACGTTTATATTCGGTATGATATTTGCCGTTGAGCGCCAATTTTTGAATCGCCCGGGTTACGTTTTTTAAGCCGGGGTATGTCAAAATAACTTTATTATTGTTATCATCGCGGTAATAGACTTTAACGCAGCTGTTAGGGGTAATATCCTTCAGCGAAGCATTGTCCCGGATGAGGCGTCCTGATTTGGAATCAACGACCTGAATATTTTCTTCCTCGCCGAAAATACGGTCAAAGGCCAAAAACATTTCCGTATAAACGGCCATGCCGTCGGTATAATAAAATTCCAAAAGCTTTTTGGCTTCATCATCAATAAAAAAGCGCTGAACGTCCGGATGTGCGGCTTCGGCAGAATTTTCCTCCACAACGCGGTCATGATGCATTAAAAGGCCGGTGGTTGCGGCCCGTTCAATCAACTGCAGACAATTTGCATCGCGGGCCCGCTGCTCGGCACGGATATATTCGCTGGATTTTTCAAAGTACTCTTTATCCATGGGGAAAGAAACGCTTTGATCAAAATTATCAATCTCTGGCTTACTCATATTCAATTACTTTATTTTATTCTGGAAAATTTGTCCAATTATCTTATCATAAAAACGCATTATTGCAAGCTAAAAAAAGAGCGGCATTTGCAATGCCGCTCTTTTTCGGAATATTTCTGCTGACTAGAACAGCTTGAGCACCGACTGAGCAGCCTGAGAAGCCAAACTCAAAGAGTTAATGGCCAGCTGCTGTCTGGTCTGCA
>UQFU01000115.1 GCA_900540425.1 uncultured Alphaproteobacteria bacterium | reverse complement strand
TAAACTCTCCTGCATGACCGGTTCGGTGCGGACTTCCAGAACATTGCCTTCTTCGTCAACATATTCTACCCTTTGCTGCAGCGGTGCGGCAGGAACAACGGGAGCGGCAACGGTCTGAACGGCCGCCGGGATGGTGTCGTTTTCATCGGGAAATTCCGCCGGCCCTTGGCAGGCGCCGGTACTGCAGATTATCCCTAACAAAGCCAATGTTTTCTTCATCTCTGAAAATCCTCTGGTTCAACTTTGTCTTCAGTATAAATAAATTTTAAATTTTGGCATCTGTTTTTTGAGTTATTCACTATTGCCGCCCGAAAAAAAACAAAAAATTATGTTTCGCCTTGGCTTTCTTTGTTTGCTTTTAAAAAAATTTTTGTGTAAATTAACAATAATTTTGAAATAAGCGAAAGTACAAAAAACAATGGTTATCACGTTTACGGCAATTTTAATCGGGTTGCTTGCCCTGTTGCGCCCGCTGCAAAAAAATAACTTTTACATTCTTCACAGCGCCATCGTTGTCTTGTCGGCTTATTATATTGAAACCCACTACTTCAAATGTACGCCTTTTGTTCCCAAAACTTTTTTGCTGTTTGTGGTCTTTCAGCTGGTTTCGATTAATCTGGTAACCGTCTTGGCCTATTATGTTGATAAACGCGCCGCCCGCAAAGGCGCTTGGCGGGTTCCCGAAGCCAATTTGCATACTTTGGAATTTCTTGGCGGCTGGCCGGGAGCGCTGTTGGCGCAGAAAATCTTTCGCCACAAGACCAAAAAACAAAGTTATCAAACGTCTTTTATGTTGGTTGTTGCATTTGAACTGGCAATCATATACTTTATTATCAAATTTATAACGGCCTGAAAACGCCGGATTTTGTTGAGGGTTCTATGTCTAAAAAAGCAGAAATTAATGTCGCTGATTTAAATTTTTCCGAACATTACAAAAAAATGTGGCCCTTTGTCAAACCTTATTGGTTTCGGGCTTTGCTCGCCGTTTTGATGAGTATTCCCATCGGAGCGCTGGATGCGGTTGTCGCCTGGTCTCTGCGTCCTTTTATGGATGTGGTTCTGGTTGAAAAAAACGTCAATGCCTCTTGGTACATTCCGTTTGCTATTGTCGGGTTTACGTTGATTCAGGGTGCTTTGAACTATTCTGCCACCTATCTCAACGCTTGGGTCGGGCTGAAAATCAATCAGGATTTGAAACGGGCGTTGTATCGCAAACTGCTGTTTTTGGAACCGGCTTATTATGACAAGAACAATTCCGGCTATATCGTACAACGCTTTTCGGCCGATGCCGACCAGGCCTGTTCCAGCCTGCTGGATAACGTCAAACTGTTTGTCTCCCGCCTGTTTTCTTCCATTTCTCTGATTGGCGTACTGATTTACAATTCCTGGCAGCTGTCGATTATTGCCATTGTCGTTTTGCTCTGTGCCCTGTTGCCGTTATCTCAGGTCAAGCGCCGGATTAAAGGGGTGATTATGCAGGGCGTTATGGAAGGCTCCAAGATTCTGACCAATTACAATGAAACCTATGCCGGCGCCAAGACGATCGCTTCGTATAATTTGCAGGAGCGTTCCTATCAGGGATTTGACGAGAAATTGCGTGCTATTTTCAAATTGGGGATTAAGCTGGTGCAGAAAACCGCCTGGATGACGCCGATGATGCATGTTGTCGTTTCCGTTGGCATTGCCGCCGTTATCGGATACGGCAGCTATTTGATTGTCCACGGCACTATCACCAGCGGCAGTTTTGTTTCTTTTCTGACCGCGCTGATTATGCTCTATGGGCCGATTAAGGGGATCGGCAAGAACTATAATGCAGTTATGGTTTCGTTTATGGCGATTGAGCGGGTTATGGAAATTTTGGATTTGCAGCCGGCAATCGCCGATAAAGCATCGGCTCAAAAGCTGAAGGCCGAGCATAATGACATTTGCTTCAAAGATGTTTGTTTTGAGTATATCCCGGGTGTTCCGGTTCTAAAAGATATTAACCTGGAAGTCAAATCCGGAACCACGGTTGCCCTGGTTGGAAATTCCGGTGGCGGCAAAAGCACTTTCGTCAACCTTCTGCCCCGCTTTTATGACGTAACTTCCGGACAAATCACCATTAACGGGCAGGACATCCGTGATTACACCTTGGAATCTCTGCGCGATAAAATTGCGGTGGTTTTTCAGGATAATTTCCTGTTTTCCGGCAGTTTGCGCAGCAATATTCTGCTTGGCAAAGAAGACGCTACCGAAGAAGAAATTGCCCGTGCTTTGAAAATGGCCTATCTTGATGACTTTGTCGAAACGCTGGAAGACGGCCTTGATACCGATATCGGCGAGCGCGGTTCCTTGCTGTCCGGCGGCCAGCGGCAACGTTTGGCAATTGCCCGTGCCTTTATCAAAAACGCGCCGATCGTTATTCTTGACGAAGCGACCTCGGCATTGGACAATAAGTCGGAAGCCGTGGTTCAGAAAGCCATTGATAACTTGATGCAGGAACGGACGGTGTTTGTCATTGCCCACCGGCTTTCAACAGTACAGAATGCCGATAAGATTGTTGTGATTAATGACGGTGAAATTATCGAACAGGGCAAACATGATGAGCTGCTGAAGATTGAAGACGGTGCATACCGTATGCTCTATAACGCCCAGTTTAAGAAAAAATAAATAAGTGTAAGCCCCGCTTGCGCTGTTATTTTTCGTACGGCTCAATACTGTCATTTCGGACTTGATCCGGCATCGGAGTTTACAAAAAAGCCAATTTGCTGCTTGGATTCCGGATCAAGCCCGGAAGGACAGTTACAAAAAAGTCATCTCTCGATTGCAAAGCAACCGTCCACATATAAAGTCATCCCTCGTTTTCGTAAGAAAACGTCCAGGAATCTACGAATTTCCCTATTTCCTGTCACAGCACGGTGTTTTCTCTCTTCCTGTCACACCGGCCTGTTTTTTTATCTGTCACACCGGCCTGTTTTTTTATCTGTCACTCCGGCCTCTTTTTTTTACCTGTCACTCTGACCTTTTTTCTTTATCTGTCACTCCGGCCTCCGAGCCGGAGTCCAGGTCAATATTGATTCCTTAA
>UQFU01000114.1 GCA_900540425.1 uncultured Alphaproteobacteria bacterium | reverse complement strand
CGGAATGACAAAAGAAAACAGAAAAAATTCGTAGCCCCTTGATGGCCGCTGTCGCCGCAAGGGGTGACGGCTATTGGGTAATGGACGCTGCTGCGTCCAAGGGGCGATTAAATATATAAAGATATCCCGCAGACACGAACGTAATCTGCGGGATACCGAAAGAAATGCATAACATAATAATATTTTTTACCCAAATTCTCCTAAAAATACATCACGCAGCGTACCGCTCCGGTAGCCGAAGCGCCCGTTTGCGTATCTACGCCGTATGAATCGAGCTTAAACCGATATTTGTTGTTTGACCGTGCCCAATACATTGAACCGGCCTTCAGGCTTTCGCCAATTCCGGTGATCGTGGCGAGCTTGGCATTCAGTTGTGTAAATTTGTCATTGGCGGTGCCGTTCCATTGTTCTTTGCCCATATGCACCAGTTCGATCCGGTTCGGCACATGCCAGGTTCCTTTGGGGATACCCAAAACCTGATAACTCTGACAATACGCCATGGCATTGGCATAAGTCATGTCATCAGGCTGGTTCAGCGCCATAATAAGCCCGTAGTCCTTGCGTGCCGAAACCCAGTACACCAGTCCGACCGCCATTTTGTCGGTGGTAAAAGTGTTGCTGAAAGTGCCGTCGTGATAATAAATGTCGCCGACTTCGACCGCCGCTGCCGGCCGCGTTGCCAGAGCAAATACCAAAGTTAAAACCGCATATAAAATCTTTTTCATTTGCTTTCTCCTAGAAATTGGCGACACAACGATAATGTCCGTATTTGGCGCTGGCCGAACCGGCGCTTCCCCAACCGGTAGTACTGCTCAGGTTGCCATAAATATAATTGCTGCTTCCCGTCTGATCCGACATTGACCAGTAATAGGTATTGGTATAAATCGCGGTGGCTGGTACATTATTTATGCAAGAGCAAGATTTCGATCCTGTCCAATATTGGGTATAAGTATTTATGCTACTACAAGAACCTGTATACCCACTTCCCTTATTGTTATATATCTGTAATGGTGTACAGCCGTTATACCCCGTATCAGCCGCAGTAAAACTCACCGAACAGCTACCATTTGACGTACTGCTACAGCTCGGGCTTCCGTTCAAATAAGATTTACTCTGGTCGGCGGCGCCGCTCATGCAGTAATGCAGATTATAAGAGGAGCCCAACTGCGCTGCACCCGGGATTTTTTTGAGGGCGTTGTTGATGTTGGTGTATTCGTTGGTGGCATCATTTCCGGCGCTCATCATCATAATCTCCGCCGCATCGGGCAAATGCCAGTCGCCCGCCCGCGTCCCTTTGGTTGAAAATCCCGCACAACGCTTAATCGCCTCCGCCCGCGTGTTGGCCGGAAACTGTTCCAAGCTCAGCATCCAGCCATGATCGTTTTTGCCGTTGGGGTGAATATAATAAATCAACCCGATTGCCAGCTTGTTGGCATTATAACTGGCGCTGGTGGTCCCGTCCGAATAAGCGACATGATGCAGCCCCAAGGTATTTTGATAAACATAGTCAACGGATTCGCCGCTGACACAAAACATTTTGTTGCCGTCAAACGGACATTTGATACCGCCGTCCGGACATTGGTTGGCAGTTTTTGTATAACCGAGGGTTGAACAGTCCGGTGTTTGGGTACAGGCAATTTCGCTTCCGGAAGTCTGCGCTTCGCTTTCCGCGCTGCTCCATAAAATTGCCGGCGCAGCGCCTGCCAGCAAAACGGCTGCTGCCGTGGTTAGTTTCTTCTGTCTCATGGTTTCTTTCTCCTGTTGTGTAATTTCTTTCGGTTTTATTTTTTTGGGAATAATTGCTGTTCTCGTTCTCCTTGTTTTTTGCTTTTATTACGTTGTTTTTACCGCTTTGTTGTTATCCCTGCTTCCTTCTGTTTTTCTGTCACTCCGCCTCTCTGTTCTGTCATTCCGGCCTCCGAGCCTGTTATTTCAAATCCGCCTCCTTACAAAAAACCATATTGGTGTCATACGGACACTTCAGCGTCTGATACCCGATACACTCCGCCCCCAGCGAATGATAGCCCAACGCATCGCAATCGGTGAGGGGCGTACGGCAATAGTTTTTGTAGCCGCCGGCACACCCGGTTGCACAAAGCAAGCCGGTGCAGGGATCTTCCGAACAAACGGTTCCCGGAGGACAGGCTTCCAAAATGCAGGCGTTATCGCAGACTTTGCAGGCGCTGTAATAGGTTTCTTCGCCGCTGACACAGATTTTTGCGCCCTCGGCTCCGCCAAACTCACAGCTCAAATAATCGCTGCAATCATTCGGTTCTGCTTGATAGTAAGTTTTGCCGCAACAGTCGCAACGCCCGGTTTCATGATATCCGGCCGGAATGCTCGTATAGGGAAAATCTCCTTTGCAGTTGCGGCAGCAATCGTTTTCGTCAACCGGCACACACTCGCCCCAGTTGGGGTCATAAGGGCAATAAACCGTTACTTGTCCGATGCATTCCGCTCCCAAAAAGTGATACCCCAGATCAGCGCAGTTGGTAATCGGCTGCTTGCAATAATTTGTATAGGCCGTTTCGCAGCCGGTCGGACAGTAAGTTCCGGAACAATCGTCTTTTCTGCAGATTGTCCCTTTGGGGCAGACCTCAATGCCCGGACAGGCGTTGGGGCAGTCCTTGCATTCGTTGTACAGCGTTTCGTCGCCGCTTTTACACGGGTTGGCTCCTTCTGCCGGCCCGAACGGGCAGTCCACATATCCGTCGCAAGCCGCCGGTACGGCTTTGTATAAGGTTTTGCCGCAGCATTCGCACTTTTCTCCGGCTTCGTAACCTTCGGGAATATCTTTCAGTTGATAGGGAAAATCCTTGCACGGCTCGCAACAGACGCCGTCATCGGGCATGCAGTAGACTTTGCCCTCGTCATAAGGGCATTTGACCAGCGGCGAACCGGCGCATTGATCCGGCGTTTTGTCATAACCGAGCAGGGCGCAGTCGTGAATGGGAATTTCGCAATAATAAGTATAACCGACTTTGCAGCCGATAATGCAATATCTCCATGTGCAGGCCTCGTAAGTGCATTCCATGCCGTAAGGACATTCTTCATAGGTGCACTTGGCCTCGCAGCGTTTGCACTTGTCGCACTTGGTAACGCCGAAAGAAACG
>UQFU01000113.1 GCA_900540425.1 uncultured Alphaproteobacteria bacterium | reverse complement strand
GTTGTGGCTTGAAACGTCCTATCCTGACAAGGGAAAACTCGGCAAGCTGGTGGTGGCGCAAGATGTGGGAAGTGCGATTAAGGGGCCGATCCGCGGCGATTATTTCTGGGGCAGCGGCGGCGATGAAGTTCTTAGACTGGCCGGCAGCATGAATTCCGGCGGCCGTTATTATCTTCTGGTTCCCAAAAATGCCGAGGTGAAGGTGCAATGACGCCTAAAACACCTAATAAGGCCGATTTGTTGGTCTACAAAGCCTTAAAGGCGGCTATCGGCCAGGATAAGCTCAGGATTTATCTCGATTACGGGAAAATCAACCGTCCGCAATCCCCGGTTTATGATCCCTGGGAATCGCTTTTGCCGATTTTGATTCCGGTTTTAATCGGATTGGCTTTGATTATCGGGGTAGGGGTTATTTTCGGTCTGCTGTTTATCGGAGTTATGATAGAAGTTTTCAGCGTTTATTTTAAAAAGAAAATATACCGGCGATTGATTGAAAGGACTAAAAATTATCTGGTTTCCGGTTATGAAAACTGTGAAAAGCTGTGGGCTTGGGGCGGAATTGTGCTGGTCAATGCCGACAACAAGACAATCGGCTGCGTTGCGCCCGAAGGGGACTGGAAAGATTTTGTGGTAATTAATTTTGCTGATCTGATGGTAGATAAAAATAATGAAAATAAAGGAACTGAAGCCGCAGAAGAATCCTCGGCTGCCTGACGAAGCGGACAGCGAGGTTTGGCAGGAAGCCGTCAAAGGCGTCAGAAAAATTAAAAATCCCAATCTTGATTTATCGAAACCGGCACCCAAAGAATTTATTATCAGAGAAAATGTTAATGTTTTTGAGGCCTATGGCGGAGAAGATTTAAGCTTTTTGATTCCGGGGGCTGCCGACAATATTGATGCAAACACCATGCGGCGGTTTAAGCGCGGTGAGTTTGCGATTGAGGCAGTTTTGGATTTGCACGGCTGTACGTCCGAGGAATCCTTCGGAAAAGTTGAAAATTTTATAAAAAAAGCTTATTTTCGGCAAAAACGCTGTGTTCAGATTGTGACCGGAAAAGGCCTGCATCGGGAAGACGACATATTTGCCGCCTGCGGCGTTTTGCGGGATTTGGTCCCCCAATGGCTGAATAACGGCCTGCTTCGCCCCCTGATTTTGACATTCGACTATTCGCGTCCGGAAGATGGCGGCGAGGGTGCTTTGACGATTTTGCTGCGTCGCAGAAGGAACCGCTAAATTTTTTTGTCGGAACTGCGGCAGTAAGAAGCGACCGGACAATTTGCACAATCGGGTTTTTGGGATTTGCAGATGTATCTGCCGAACAAAACCAGCCAATGGTTGGCATTTTTTTTGTAATTGTCGGGCAGGACGGCATTTAAATCTTTTTCAATATCTAGAGGCGTTTTGCCGTCAGAAAATTCAAGGCGGTGAGAAATGCGCATGACGTGCGTATCAACGGCGATTGTCGGCTGGTTGAACCAGACGTTGAGGACAACGTTTGCCGTTTTGCGGCCAACCCCGGGCAGGCTTTCGAGTGCAGAACGATCAAAAGGGACTTCGCCACGGTATTTGTCAACCAATTCTTGGCTGAGGGAAATTACGTTTTTGGCCTTGTTGTTGTATAAACCGATGGTTTTGATATAAGTTTTGAGTTTTTCGACTCCGATGCCGAGCATTTTTTGCGGGGTGTCGGCGATTTTGAACAGTTCAGCCGTGGCTCGGTTGACGCCTTTATCCGTCGTTTGGGCCGAGAGCAGGACTGCGACCAGCAGGGTGTAGGCGTTAGAATAATCCAATTCGCAGCGCGGATTGGGATCCCGGTCGTTGAATATCTTGATGATTTCTAAAATTTCTTCAGGTTTTCTCATGCTTTGACACCTCCGGCTCCGGCAGCCTTAGGAGCGTTTTCATCTAAAGGCCAGCGCGGGCGCGGCTTAAAGTCGAGCTCGTTTGTGTAACCGTTTTGGAAACGTTCCAAGCCGGCCCAGGCAATCATAACGCCGTTGTCGGTACAAAAGCGAATCGGAGGTGCCGAAAATTCCATACCCCGCGCCTGAGCCAAAAGTTCGAGCCGGGTGCGTAAAAAAGTGTTGGCGGCAACCCCGCCGGAGACTACGAGATCTTTGCCTTCCGGGTAATGTTGTTTGAAATAGGCGATAGCTTTTTCGAGCTTTTGGCATAGACATTCGGTGACGGTGAATTGAAAACCGGCGCAGATGTCGGCAACATCTTGCTCCGGCAGAATGGCATGTTCAAGAATGCCGTCAGAGGAGTATGATTCGATGATTTTGCGGACGGCGGTTTTCAGGCCGGAGAATGACAAATTGCAGTCTCCGGAGTTGAATAACGGTTTGGGCAAGACAAAGCGCCGGCTGTTTCCGACAGCGGCCAATTTTTCAATAATCGGGCCTCCGGGGTAGCCGAGCCCCAGCATTTTTGAGACCTTGTCAAAAGCTTCCCCGGCCGCGTCGTCAATAGTGGTCCCAAGGCGTTCAAAATTACCGACGCCTTTGACAATCAGAATTTGGCAATGGCCTCCGGAGACCAAAAGCAACAGATATGGATAGCAGACGTTGCCGGTCAGGCGTGCGGCCAGAGCATGACCTTCCAGGTGGTTGACGGCGACAAAAGGCTTATTGAGTGCCAGGCACATAGCCTTGGCGGCCATGACGCCGACGACGACACCGCCGATGAGGCCGGGACCGGATGCGGCGGCGATGGCATCGACATCCTGCGGTTTCAGTCCGGCGTTTTTGAAAGTATGTTCAATTATCTCGTCAATATGTTCGAGATGAGAGCGGGCGGCAATTTCCGGCACGACACCGCCAAAAGGCTTGTGTTCGTCAAGCTGGGTCAGCAGGCATTGTCCGAGGATTTCCTTTTTATCATTAACAATGGCGGCTGCCGTTTCGTCGCAGCTGCTTTCTATCCCTAAAACTATCATTTTGTTTACTCTTTTTTTATTGATGTTTTTGTATAGTTATATACACTATAATTGAATAAAAGCAAAGGCAATTTTCACTGAAAGGTTCGATATGGCAAAGAATCCCAACGCAGAAACCAAAAAACTTCCGGAGGAAGTTTCGGAACCGAAAAGAGTAGGGATAGTCAGAGTTTTCCGCAGTGTAGTATGGGCTCATTGTCGGCGTTTGGCGGCAGCACCAATG
>UQFU01000112.1 GCA_900540425.1 uncultured Alphaproteobacteria bacterium | reverse complement strand
CGTGCGCAGACAGAGCCTTACGTGACGAGCGAGCTTGCGAGATCAACTTTTCGAGGCTCGCTAAAACTACTCTAATAAACCATTATACGAATTTCGTAAAAGTTCGGAGAATGAGTCGCATAGAGTGATTTCCAGGGGAGCTGAAAATTTTAGTGTAGACTGACCTACATGAATTTTCAGCTTCCCCGCAAAATTGCTCTAGACGACCATTATACGAACTTTTTAGAAGGTGTAACGAAGACCGGCATAATACTCATGCGCATTGATTTCCGCTTCGTCAATTGACCCCATGTCCAAATAACGATAACCAAAATCAAAGTTCAGACATTTGTTGAGCCGAATAGACAAACCGCCGCCCAACGACCAGGTAAAGTTATTTTCATCCCAGCTGCGCGCATTAGCACCGGTCGAACGCGTTGTCAACTGCAAATCGGTATACCCGAGACCGCCGCTGATATACGGGCTGATAATATAGTTAGGCATCAAATCAATATAACCGTTAACCATATAAGATTTGGCTTCCAGACTTGCCTCGCGCGAAGTTCCCGGCAAAGAACCGGCTACACGTTCAGAATAATCATCGCGATAAGTGTATTCCAATTCAGCCCGGAAATATTTCCAACGATAACCGAAAGCGCCGCTGACAAACCATACATCATCAAATTCAATCCCGGCCTTGTCATAAAAGCTGTCTTTTTTAGAGTTCATATTCGGGTTGGTCCGTCCACCCTTAACCGATAAATAGAGCCCGTCACGCGCTTCTGCAACACCTGCAGCGGCAAAGGATGCCAGTACTAACGCCGAAACCGCAGTAAGAAATTTCTTTGTCATAAAATTCGTCTCCACTATTTGTTTATATAAACAATTTTCTGTATTTTTTTATAATTTGTCCAATTTATACAATATTTTTTTCACATAATCAAGCATAATTTTAAAATAAATAAATTTTTCATTACCTACCATACAACAAACATTCTTATCAATTTATTAATAAGAAAAACTTAGCGCCACATATTCACAGTTATTTTTGACCGGAAACACAAGAAAAAAACAACATTCATTCTGCGTTTATTAATTATTTTGTTCTGTCCAGGACCCGAAAAAAATCGCCCGATCGGCGTTTCAAAAACAAAGCTTGGCCAGTCTGCCCTGACGGCACTTATTTTCGCCGCGGACGAAAATTATTATGACAGATAGCAATTGCCAAAGCGTCTGAAGAATCATTATTAACCGGCTTAGCCCCCGGCAGCAAAACCTTCACCATGGTTTCAACCTGATTTTTTTCGGCATGCCCCACGCCGACAACCGCTTTTTTGATCTGATTCGGCTCATATTCAGCCACCGGAATCCCATACATCGCCGGCGCCAATATAACCGCGCCGCGCGCCTGGCCGAGTTTCATAGAAGAAAAAGGATTATTGTTAACAAAGACAATTTCTATTGCCGCCTCATCAGGTTTATACAAATCAATAACATCGCAAATTCCCCGATGAAGCTTAGACAAACGGGAAGCCAGATCCAAGCCCGTATTGGTTTTGATTACGCCGTCGGCAACATAACGGATACGGTTGTTTTCAACCTCAATTATGCCCCAACCGGTAGAAGACAGGCTCGGATCCAACCCCAAAATTTTCATGCTTATTCCATATTGCCCAATACACCGTCGGCAAACTCGGCATTATGAATAACCCGCTGAACATCATCATCGTCTTCCAAAGCGTCCAGGAAGTTCATCAGCTTTTCAGCAGTCTCGGCATCGGCAACGTCAGTTTTAACCAAAGGTTTCCAGTCCAAACGGGAAGCCGAAGGCGTTCCGAACTGTTTTTCGAGAATTTCGGTCACATTCCCCAAATCATCGGGCAACGTTTCAATTTCATGAAATTCTTCATCAGAAACCACATCATTGGCACCGGCTTCCAAAGCAGCTTCAAAAATCTTGTCTGCATCAGCCACCGCCGCCGGATATTGAATAAAGCCGATTCGCTCAAAATTAAAGGCAACAGATCCGCTTTCGCCCATAACGCCGCCGCGTTTTCCAAAAATCGTGCGAACGTTTCCGGCCGTACGGTTTTTGTTGTCCGTCAAAGCCTCAACGATAATCGCCACTTTTCCGGGGCCAAACCCCTCATAACGGACAGAAACGTAGTCATCGCCGCCGGCAACCTGGGTTGCTTTTGCAATCGCCCGTTCAATATTGTCTTTCGGCATGCTTTCCGCCCGCGCCGCCTGAATGGCCAGACGCAGCCGAGGATTCTTGTCCGGATCGGGTAGGCCGCATTTGGCTGCTACCGTAATTTCGCGGGCAAGCTTCGCAAAGACCTTGGCCTTTTTGGCATCTTGGGCGCCCTTGCGATACATAATATTTTTAAACTGGGAGTGTCCAGACATTACTTACATCCTCCATAAAAGTACAATTCTCTGCTTTTCTACTGCAAAATATTCTGAAAATCAACCCCGCAACATAATTTTTTTATCAGCGTTAATCCTCAAGCAAAATATATTCAAGCTTATGCCTGTCGGCATTCAAGACCTTGATTTTAACCCCGTTGATATTAACCGTCATCCGGGCCAGCGGGAAATTGATGTCCTCAAACTCGCCCATATCGGCATCCTGATATTGGCTGTAATCATAATAGGTAAACATCATCCGATCCAGATTGACACCCTGATATTTGATATCATACCCTTTGACCGGCTTTGTCTGTTCGCTGCGCGTTACCTTAACCGGCTCCATGCGCAAATTATCCGGAGACGGCACAAACGTCGCATCCAAAACAGCCAGCCGCCCGTCGCGGATTTGTCCCATTTCATCATAGAAAGAACCATCCGGCTTGACCATATACACAAAGCTGTCCAGCTCTGAAGGAATCAAACGGTATTCAACGCCGTCAATCTCCGCCGCCCCGATAACCTCAATCGGCTTCCCGGCCGGAATTCTGCCCGGCACCGACGCGCTGTTCATATACCCGTCCACATTTGCCTTGACCAGATTGGTTTCATAATTCTTAATCTGATAGATCTTGTCGCTGACCACCGAATAGCCGACATAAGCCGTCAAAATTTCGTTGCTTTTAACGCTTTTTTCACTGACATATTCGGTATTGACCAAATGCTCGCCGCTGTCATAAAAGACAATCGGATAAGTTGCAAACCGTTCCATAAATGTACGCCGCGCATCCCACCAGCTTCGACCGCTTATATTGGCGCAGGCTCCCAGCGCCAGTATCAAAGTCAACAATCCGATTTTTTTCATAAATCTTTCCCGCTTGCTTATTTTTATTAAGAAATATTTTAATTATTATACTATATTTT
>UQFU01000111.1 GCA_900540425.1 uncultured Alphaproteobacteria bacterium | reverse complement strand
TGGATTCCGGGTCAAGCCCGGAATGACAGAGAAAAAAATGAGCCCGGAATGACAGAGAAAAAAATGAGCCCGGAATGATAGATAGAAAAAATGCTGCGGCATGACAGGAAGAGAGAAAATGTTGCGGTATGACAGGAAGAGGGAAACGCTGTGGTATAACAGGAAAGAATTAATTCGCAGATCCCTTGACGATTGCTTTGCAATCGAGGGGTGACTTTATGGGGGGAATGCAAGAGGGCAATCGTAGGATAACCGTTTCCGGGAGGGTGGCCGGAGGGACAGGAGAAAAGGACGGCAACTTTGCCCTTATCCAAAAAAACTCCCCTTGCATTTTCTCTGATTTATATTTTCTGCAATATTATCTCTTACACGTTTTCAATTACAAAATAAAAATCAAATTGCATAAAATGAAAGAATAAAAAGCAACATAAGCCTCCTTGTCTGAAACAGGGAGGCTCTTTAGTCATTTTGCCGGCTGCAATTTCTGGCGCAGATATTTGGCCGTATAACTGCCTTCGCATTTGGCCACCTCTTCCGGCGTTCCCTTGGCGATAATTTTGCCGCCGCCGTCACCGCCTTCGGGCCCAATGTCGATAATATAATCGGCGGTTTTGATAACATCGAGGTTATGCTCGATAACCACGACCGAATTCCCCTGCTCTACCAACTGGTGCAAAACTTTCAGGAGTTTGTTAATATCCTCAAAATGCAGCCCGGTTGTCGGTTCGTCAAGAATATACAGGGTTTTTCCGGTTGCCCGTTTGGACAATTCCTTAGACAGCTTAATCCGCTGCGCCTCGCCGCCGGACAAGGTTGTCGCCTGTTGTCCGATTTTGATATAGCCCAAACCGACTTTGCGCAGCAAATCCAGGCGGTTTTTGATTGAGGGGATTGCCTCAAAAAAGGCATAGGCTTCATCTACGGTCATATCCAGCACGTCGGCGATTGACTTGTCCTTATATTTGACTTCCAGCGTTTCGCGGTTAAACCTTTTGCCTTTGCAGACATCACATTCAACATAAACATCGGGCAAAAAGTGCATTTCGATTTTGGTAACGCCGTCTCCTTTGCAAGCCTCACAACGGCCGCCGGCAACGTTAAACGAAAAGCGCCCGGCATTATATCCCCGCGCCTTGGCTTCCGGAAGGGCGGCAAACCAATCGCGGATATAGGTAAACAATCCGGTATAAGTTGCCGGATTGGATCGCGGCGTCCGCCCGATCGGCGACTGGTCGATATCAATAATCTTGTCAATATTTTCCACGCCGGTCAGTTTTTCATAAATTCCCGCCGGTTCACGGCTGCCGTTCAGCTCCTTGTTCAAGCCTTTGAACAAGGTTTCCAGAATCAATGACGATTTGCCGCCGCCGGAAACACCGGTTACGCAAGTCAGCGCTCCCAGCGGAATTTTCAAGTCGACGTTTTTCAGGTTATTGGTTTTGGCGCCTTTGACCCCGATGAATTTTCCGGTTCCCTTACGGCGTTTTTTGGGGACGGCAATTTCTTTGATTCCGGTCAGATACTGCGCGGTCAGGCTTTCTTCGTTTGCCAGCACTTCATCTACCGTACCGGAAGCGACGACATGCCCGCCTTTCTGACCGGCTCCCGGGCCCATGTCGACCAGGAAATCCGCCGAGCGGATAGCATCTTCGTCATGTTCGACCACAATAACGGTATTGCCGATATCGCGCAGGCGGTTAAGAGTTTCGAGCAGACGGTCGTTATCGCGCTGGTGCAGGCCGATAGACGGTTCGTCCAAAACATACAGCACGCCGGTCAGCCCCGAACCAATCTGCGACGCCAGGCGGATACGCTGCGCCTCGCCGCCGGACAAAGTCCCCGACTGGCGCGACAATGACAAATAATCCAAACCGACATTATTCAAAAAACTGAGGCGGTCTATGATTTCTTTCAATATCTTGTGGGCAATTTCCGCTTTTTTGGGGCTTAATTTGCTTTCAACCCTGCTAAACCAGTCGCGGGCTTTTTTGATAGACATTTCGGAAGCTTCCATAATATCCAAACCGTTGACCTTGACGGCCAGCGCTTCCGGCTTCAGGCGTTTGCCATGGCAATATTCGCAGGGCGCCGCCGACTGGTATTTGGAAAATTCTTCTCGTATCCAGGCCGAATCCGTTTCCAGAAAACGGCGCTCCATATTCGGAACCACGCCTTCAAAAGGCTTATCGGAAACAAAACGCGAATAATACATAGGCACGCAGACATCGCCGGAGCCAAACAAAATCAGATTTTTGGCATTTTCGGGCAAATCTTTCCACGGCGTGGTCGGCGAAATATTCAAAAAGTCGCACAAAGACACTAATGTTTGGTGATAAAAGGCTGATTTTCCGACATTCCACGGCGCTATTGCCCCCTGATTCAACGACAGATTGGGATTAGGCACAATCAAGTCCGGGTCCATATACAGCTTGGCGCCAATGCCGTCGCAATGCGGGCAAGCCCCGTACGGATTGTTAAAGGAGAACAGCCGGGGTTCGATTTCTTCAATGGTAAAACCGGAGACCGGGCAGGCAAACTTGGAGGAAAAAACAGTTCGGTCGGTTGTTTCGGCATTTTCGACATAGACCAGGCCGTCACTCAACTTCAGACCGGTTTCCAAAGACTGCGCCAGCCGCTCTTCGATGCCGGGTTTGGCGACAATACGGTCAACAACGACTTCAATATCGTGCTTTTGGTTTTTGTTTAAATTCGGAACTTCTTCAATATCATATACCGAACCGTCAATTTTCAGGCGCTGGTATCCCTGTTTTTGCAGAGCTTCGAATTCTTTTTTGAACTCGCCTTTTTTGCCGCGGGCAATTGGCGCCAGGAGCAACAGTTTGGTGCCGGGCGTAAACTCCATAATCCGGTCGACCATTTGCGAAATCGTCTGCGACTCAATCGGCAGTCCGGTTGCCGGCGAATACGGCGTTCCGGCCCGCGCCCAGAGCAGGCGCATATAATCATAAATTTCGGTTACCGTTCCGACGGTAGAACGCGGATTATGGGAAGTGGTTTTTTGTTCAATCGAGATTGCCGGCGACAGCCCTTCAATCGAATCGACGTCGGGCTTTTTCATCAAATCCAAAAACTGGCGGGCATAGGAAGACAGGCTTTCGACATAACGGCGCTGGCCGTCGGCATAAATCGTGTCAAAAGCTAAAGACGATTTGCCCGAGCCGGAAAGCCCGGTTATGACGGTTAATTTATTTTTAGGGATATTAATGTCCACGTTTTTCAGGTTATGTTCGCGGGCGCCCTTTATTTCAATATACGAATCATTGCTCATTTATATTCTCCGGAATCGGAATATAATATCAACCGAACAAAATAGCAACAAAAACCTGCTCCGGCACGGCAGGCAGCCTTAGGCTGACGCGCGGCCAGCACCTGAGGGCGGGGACGCCCCGCGGCGAACGGTTCGCTGCTGAGAGGACGGGGACTTGAATCCGCGATGCTTATAATGTGCACTATCTCTACTCACCCAATAACCGTCACCCCTCGT
>UQFU01000110.1 GCA_900540425.1 uncultured Alphaproteobacteria bacterium | reverse complement strand
GTTACCTATAGCTGCTTTCTCGTATATGGGGGGGCCGCGCCGCCGATAGTGTAGTTTCTGCTCTTAAGCGACATCTCGTCCAAAATGTTTCCGGAAATGGTAGCCCACTCTCCCCGGTAAGTATATTTGTTTTCTTTTTGGTTGTAGCGCACGCCTTGCAGCGCCTGTCCCATATAATTATAGATGTCGTTTTCGTTCGCATTTCTGCGCAGCAGTTTATACACGTTTTTAACATGTCCGGCCGCAATGCTGTGAATGTCTTGACGAACATTATGATCAATATAATCCATCAAACTGTTGCCGTGGTCAACTTGATATTTGACCACCAGTGCATTACAGACGATATTGCCGAATTCATTGGCAAATTGTTTGTCGTCTTTTTGTTTCATCCGGGCATTCCATTTGGCGTTTTCAATCGCCCGATCCAAATCTGCCGCAGCCTGGCGGACGGCATTTGCGCCGCTTTCGGCCACGCGATCCTTGCGGATTTCAATTTCGCGTTTAACCTGATCTTTCGTATTGCCGACCCATCTCTCAACCACGTTTTTCTTTTTAGGCTGGGTCTGAAAAGTAAATGTCCTGCCGGAACCTGACCGCGTGTTGCGGCTCTGCATTTCCGTATTGGCTTCGGCGCTGGAGGATGCGCTGTTTGCTGCCGCTGCCTTGCCGGCACCGCCGCCGAATAGTGAGGATACGAATACCGCTGCCGTAACAACTTTTTCTTTCCAATTCATCGGAAACCTCCTTGACTAATTCTATTATGAAAAAAGTATAACATACAAAAAAATAATAGTAAAGAGATTTTTTGTCCAGTATATAAAAGTGTCGGTCGGAGGTTAAAACAATGTGATTTAAGGGTTTGAGGCTGGTAACAATATGCCATTGACAAAAGTTGTCGGAATATTGCCATTCTGCGGATATGAAGTTATCAATATTTTTTCAAAAATTTATTTTATGTTAATGTAATGTCCGTATACTCGCCGCATTGGTACAAATAAAGGAACAGGTCATGAAAGTTTTGGTGCAACGGGTTCTCAATGCTTCCGTAGAAGTCGGCGGCCGAAAAGTTTCCGCCGTCGGCAAGGGGATATTGGCTTTTGTCGGAGTAGAAAAAGACGATACGGCTGCTCATGCGGCTTGGATGGCACAAAAGATTTGTGCTTTGCGGATTTTTGAAGACGAAAACGGAAAAATGAACTTGTCCGTCCGTGACATCGGCGGCGAAATATTGGCGGTTTCCCAGTTTACGCTTTGTGCCGATACCACCCGGGGCAACCGTCCCGGTTTTGAGCGAGCCGCATTTCCGGAAGACGCCAGAAAACTTTATGAAGAATTTGTTGCCCGGATCAGGGAAATCGGCATTCCCGCACAAACCGGAATTTTTCAGGCCGATATGCAGGTTAGCCTGTTGAATGATGGTCCGGCCACCTTTATATTGGAACGATGAGGAGAAAATAAATGCCATCGGGTTTTGAATATGTTTTCAGCAGCTTGCTTGAACGAATGCACCACGTTCCCTATCACCGGACAGATTTGCTTTTGGACGTCGAAAGGGAAATTTACGCCAGTCTGGAACAGGTGCCTGATGATGTCTCGGGATTGATTGTGTTGCTCAAAAACCAGCAAATGCAGGGCAAAAACGAAAAAGCCCGTGCTCTGGCACACAAAATATGGAATATCGGCGGACAGATCTCACCCTATCTGGAATATGTTTTTGTGCAAACCCTGTTGTCTCTCGGCATGCTGGATATGGCCCTGACGCTGTTGCAGCCGCGTTTTGGCGACTTGCGCGGCAATATTGAAATGTTTGCGCCGGCATTTATCCGTTTTGCCCTGCTGACCGGCAATATTCCTCTTTTGGAAAAAGTTGCAGCTGCCTGTCCGGACGGCCGTGGCGTGCAGTTTTCCGAGTTTATCGAGGCCTATCGGGAATTGGATTATATTGAACACTTCAAAAACATTCAGCGACTGGTGGCCGAAACTCTGAAAGACCATCGCCTGGGATTTGAATATAAATTATATTATGCCCGGGGCTTTTCCGATTTGTCGGCAGTTTATTATACCGATGTGCCTCCGGCTCAGTGTGCGTCGGCTGCGTCTGACCTCAACCGCAAGATCGACGCCTACCATACGTCTTCCGGCATCCGGCGGATATACAATTATGAAGTCCTGATTAAAAACATCAGCGAACACCCGGAAGATTTTATGCCTTTAAGTGTCCCGGAGCCGGAAACAAGCACAGACAGCGCTAAGGATTGGGGGTTATGAGTTCCCGCTCGCGGACTTTGCTGACTTTTCCGCGGTCATTATCCCGCTCAATCTTCTTATATAACAGCTGCGCCGCATTGTTAAACAGCTTTTTGAGCAGTCGGAAAGCTACTTCCTGCTCGTTTTCATCAGATGTAAACAAAACAAAGCGATTCTGATGTTCCATAATCAGGCTGCGGTTTTCCGCGTTGCGCAAATCTAAAGAAATAACCATCTGCAAACGGTTGTTGTTGTCATTAATCGGATCAACCTTGGCTCGTAATACCTCGGAATAAATGGTATAGTCCGCCTCGGACTGGTCTTCGGTAATTTCAATGTTCGGCTTGTTTTTGAAAAACTGCTTCAAAACTTTTGCAAAGTTATTGGAGCGCGTGTTGTTGTAAAAACGCGTCGGTTCAAAATAAATTTTTGCCGGCGGAATTCCCTCGGCTCCGTCAGGCTTTACCAGTATCTGCGGCTGTGGAGCGTTTACGTCCGGATAGAGCTCTTGCGGATTGGGGTGGGCCAGAGCTTCCATACGGGCGATTTCTTCCCGGTGTTTAAGCTCGCGTTCGGTTTCTTCCCAGGCAGTTTGCAGATTTTCCGGCCGGACGATTCCCTTGACTTCCACACACATTTCCCGCCCGTCTTCAACCAGGGTTTTGACCGAAAGGTCTTCCAGATAATTGTCAACCAGATTGTATACCAAAATGCTGAAATCATGATCATTCAGCTGCTTGCGGTATTTTGAGATTTCCGGAATATTTTCCGCCGCGGCATAACTGGCCATGTCCGTTACCCGTACCCGGGTAGAGGAACGAGGCTCGCTGCTGTTGATTTTTTCACAGGCATTGCCATAAACAGCCACAGGTTCACGGCGCCCCAAACCTGCTTCGGCACTTTCTTGCGCCCGAACCTGATTGCAGAAACATAACAGTAACGGCGCAAGGATTAACTTACTCCAATCCATTACCACCAACTTCTGTCGTCGTTTCTAACTCTGCGGATATTCTCTTTCCATTCTTTAATCACGCCGTTGCGCTGATCCAGCAGTATCAGGCGGTAAACAATAACCGGACTGTCATAATCCTGAAGCTCAACCGTGTCAATTTCGGTTTCCAGAAAATAATCCGCTTCATATTTATTGTTGGTCAGCTTAAAGGTATGGGAATTTTCAAGAAGCTTTTGCGTTTCTTTGTGCGCCTGATAAAAGCCGTCGGGCAGGCGGTCGTCATATATCTTAACGTCCCGGATATACAGGCTCGGCACTTCGTCGTCCTTTGTTTCATACAGGGGGGCTGTCTCATCCAGCATTTTATTCAGCGTCCGCCGGGCAACAATGGCATAAACCTGCGGATCAATGTTCGCTTCAAAATTCGGCTGTTGCCGGTCACGGTATTCCAAACCGAAATCTCCGGCC
>UQFU01000109.1 GCA_900540425.1 uncultured Alphaproteobacteria bacterium | reverse complement strand
CTAATATAGTAACCTATTTTTATAATTGCAAATCCGAAATATATCTGCTGATAGCCCGCTGGGCATCGTCCTCGGTGGCGGTGATTTCTTCGGTATTGAAAATGTTAAAAAAAGTTATGTCTTCCACGCCGATAAATTTCATGGCTTTGCGCAGCGCCGATGCGAATCCCAGTTCCGGAGAAACTTCGTCTTCGCTGCCGCCCCAGGCGGAAATGACCACAACCCGCTTGCCCGACAGCAAGGGTTTCCATTCTTCGTCAACAGTCAAGCCGATTTGCACGGCATGTTCAAGCCAGCTCTTAAAGGAAGCGGGCGCATCATACATATATCCGGCCAAATCAAACAGCCACAGCCCGCAATCGCGCAAGGGCTGCATATTCGGTTCCAAAAGCAGTTTATTTTGTTCTGAGGAACGCGCTCCCGGCGGCAGTGACGCGGCGTCATACCAGCCGGCGGTTATATATGCCGGCGGATTTTTGGCCAAATCAAGATAGCTGACTTCCAGCTGCCCGAATTTTTCCTGAAATTTGCGGATAAAATACTGTCCGGTACGGCGAGTGAACGAATCCTGCGTTTGTTTGATGCTGGTATCAATTTGAAAAATTTTATATGCCATTTTATATCTCCTGAAATTTTGCAGAAGATATATGCATTAATCCGTTTTAATCAAGTTTGCCCAAAACATAATCGACGCGCTCAAGCGGCGTCAGCCCCTGAGGATAGGTCTTGTCTATTTCTTTGAGGCGGCCGGACAGGCCGATAAGGTTGGCAATTTGAATCGCCAGACCCGGACGGGCGTTTAGCTCCAACATCATCGGGCCGCGCTGTTCGTCCAAAACAATATCGGCTCCCAGATATCCCAGCCCGGTCATTTCATAAGCCTTGGAGGCGATTTCCAGATGTTCGCGCCAGAGCGGCACTTTCAGAGTCAAAAGGTCGACGCCGGTGTCGGGGTGTTTTTCAATCGGCAGGTTGTTCATCACCGCATGCAACGTGTGTCCGGTTCGGATATCAAGTCCGACGCCGACAGCTCCCTGATGCAGATTTGCCCGTCCGCCGGAAGCCCGGGTTGCCAGCCGCATCATGGACATGGCAGGAAAACCCTTATAGACAATGACCCGCACGTCGGGAATTCCCTGAAAGCTGTAATCATGAAAAATATTGCTGAAATGCACCAGCTCCTCAATGACAGCAACGTCATACTGGCCGCCGAGGCTGTACAACCCGCTCAGGATATTGGAAATATACTGGTACAGCTCTTTGAAATTCAACGTCTTGCCGGAAGCGGTCGTGAAGCAGTCTTCATGATAGTTTCTGACCACCAGAACCCCGCGCCCGCCGCTGCCGTGCGCCGGTTTGATGACAAATTCCTTATAATCGCCGACAATATTCAAAATATTGCGGACTTCATGCTGGTGTTCAATCACGCCAATCAGCCCCGGAGTATTGATCCCATGCCGGTTAGCGAGGATTTTGGTCTGTACTTTGTCATCAACCAAAGGATACTTTTTACGATTATTTAACCTTGAAATTACTTTATAGTTACGTGCGTTCATGCCCATAACGCCGGCAGCGCGGAGCTTTTGGGGAGAAGCAAACGAACCAAACCAGTTTCCGAACATTATTTTTTATCCTTAACCAAAGGGGCAAAACGCCGCAGTTCGGTCAGGCGTTAGCCGGTATAGGTTCCGAGCAGCATGACCAACAGCAGAATTACCAGGTTGATTTCATTAAAGGCAAACAAAATATGGCGGATTTCTTCATTGTTAATCACAAAATAAGTCAAGATTGCAACCACCAGGCTGAAAAAAATCTGCTTAAGAGCATCGGTTGCGCCGTCTTCTTCCCAGATGATGGAAGCGCGCTCAATAATCCAGGCCATGATGATTATCGGGAAGAATACTGCCGAGAGGGCAATTTTCAAATCCATCCGGTAACCGACAATGGTCAGAATCTGCATAATCAGAATTACAAAAATCACCACGGCCGAAATTCTCGGAACCAGCAGCAGATTCAGCCGTGACAGCCAAGCCCGGATGAGCATGCCGATTGTCAATATCAGCGCAAAGCACGCCACGCCGGCGAGCAGTCCGGTTTCCACCAGAGACATGGCAATCAGCATCGGCGTAAAGGTTCCCATAGTCGAGAGACCGACGACATTGCGCAAGACCACGACAATCAAAATTGCCAGGGGGAAAATAGACAGCCATTTTAAGGTATTTTGTTCCGAAAGCGGCAGGCTGTAAATCGAGTAGTCGTACCAGGATTTCTGGTCGGCCAGTTCGGCGCGTTTTTCGGCCAGCTTATAGGAAGTGCTGACTGATTTTAACACCGAGAACTTTACCAAAGAATCCTCCCCGCCTTCAACATCGAGCAACGAATCGCCGCCGCGCTGAAAGATGACAAAATCGCTCGGCAATCCCTGTTTGCCGTTTTTGAGATTGTAAATTTTCCACTTGCCGGAAGTATAGGCTTCCAACATCAGGTCGGGGGCAAGTGCCTTTTTGTTTTCCTGAAGTTTGACACCATAGGCCAGCCGGGTCGGCACACCTTTCAGAGCCAGAATTGTCCGCACGGCTTCGGCTACGGCTTTGGGTGTTTTTTTCATCGGCAGGAAAGAAATCACCGTCGGGTCGGGCGGCGTTTGCTGAAAAGTTTTGATAACCTTTTCGGGCCAGTCTCCGGTTTGTTTGCCCGCCGCTTCCAGTATTTCTTTGGCCACGGCTGTCCGCTGGTCGTCCATGAGCGGAGCCTCCGGCTTTTTTGGGGCTTGGGAACGGATACGGCCTTTGGTATCAATATTATCAAACATCAACACCCGGTAATATATGTTCTGCTGACCTTCTTTGGGGCCTGAAGTCAACTGCAGTTTTTTGGGGTCGCCGCCGAGGTATTTGGTTTTATATCCTTCGGCAACCACGTCTTCACTGAAAATTTTAAATTCGCGGTTTTCGGTCGGAACAGAGAGCAAAACTTTGACCGGCTCGCCGTCCGCCATGAACGAAACATGCGCTTCAATGGTCCAAATGTCGGAGATTTGCTTGGGTTTGACGCTAAAACCCCAGACCGTTACCTTATAATAAACGCTCCAAGCCGCAAAAACGACCGACAGGAAAAGGAGAAAGGTGAGGACCACCCGGACAGACAAAATTTTTTTCAGCATATTTATTCTCTTTGGTTAATGCAATGTATTAGAAATTGAGGGGTCGACAATTGCCCGGCCGGAAATAATGTTTCTGCCGATTAAAGCCTGATATTCAAATTTTTCGCGGTCGGCCAGAGAAAACTCGGCATTAATAATTTCATTGCCGAATTTTACGTCCATCATGACCACGATGCGCTTTTCGTGTTCATTAATCCGTTTAATTGTGGTTTTTCTCTCAATTTTCTTTTCAAAGCGGTGGCTTTCGCCATTTTCTTCATTCACCAGCACAAAAGAAACCCATTTTTCGCCGTCACGCTCAAATTTGTGAAGTTCGGAAACGTCAACGGAAGAATTGGTGGCGCCGGTATCAATACGAGCCGGAAATGGCGTCTTCATGGGCAGAAAATAAACCGGTTCGACTCCGCCGATAATGCCGAGCGTATGCTGCGGAGCTGTTTTGACCTCTACGGCGGGGACAATTTCAGGACGAATCTGCGGAGAACGGCAGCCGCAAAGCAGGGCAAACAGTCCCAGGCAAAGTAATTTTACAGTATTTTTCATGGTTGATTTCATATTCTCATTTTGGATTTGAAAGATTATGTTATTTGTTGCTTTTTACAATATTTTCCTGATAAAAGCAAAAATATTTTACAGGTTATCCTCGCAGGCGGGGAACGAGGGCAGCGCCTGCACGGCGGGAGCGCGGGCAGCGCCCGAGGGCGGGGACGCCCCGCGGCGAACGGT
>UQFU01000108.1 GCA_900540425.1 uncultured Alphaproteobacteria bacterium | reverse complement strand
ATGGGTAACGGTCATAGCCTGAGCCGCCGGAGCAAGGGCCAGCAAAAACAGCATAATCAGCAGGTTTTTTTTCATTCTTATTAGTCTTTCGTAAAACATTTTTGCATACAATAACATAAATTTTCAGAAAAGGAATAGGAAAATGCCTAAAAAAGTTTTGGTTTTAATGGGCGGATTTTCGGCTGAGCGCGAGGTAAGCCTGGTTTCGGGCCAGGGAGCGGCCGAAGCCCTCAGATCCTGCGGATATGAGGTGGTTGCTCATGATCTCCGCGATGTGAAAGAGTTTATCAGGGTTTTGGAAGCCGAAAAACCGGATGCGGTATTTAACGCTCTGCACGGCAACTGGGGAGAAGACGGTGAGATACAGGGGCTGCTGGACTTGCTGCAGGTGCCCTACACCCATTCGGGGCTGTCGGCTTCGGCCTTGGGGATGGATAAGTTTCTGACCAAAGAAATTTGCCGCGGTTTGGGGATAAAGGTGGCGAACGGCGAGCGAATGACGGTTCGGGATTTTCGGGAAAGGGCAGCAGATTTGCCGATGCCGTATGTGGTCAAGCCGGTCAGCGACGGTTCCAGCGTCGGGGTGTTTATCGTTCATTCGGCGGCGGATTTGGAACAGATTCATTATGACGACGACGGGCTGGAAGTTTTGGCGGAGCGCTATGTTCCGGGACAGGAGCTGACTTGCGCGGTTATCGGCGGCAAAGCTTATGCGGTGACAGAGCTGCGTCCGAAAGTCAAGTTTTATGATTATCACAATAAGTATACCGCCGGGGCGACCGAGCATCTTCTGCCGGCCGAGATTCCCGAAGACGCTGCCGAAACCTGCAAGTGTTATGCCGAGCGGCTGCATAAGGCTTTGGGCTGCAAGACGGTGTCGCGCTGCGATTTTCGCTATAATTCCGAAGACGGCGTCGTCTTTTTGGAAATCAACACCCATCCGGGAATGACGCCGTTGTCGCTGGTGCCCGAGCAGGCGAAGTATGCCGGCATTTCTTACGCGGAATTGTGTCGGATGCTGGTTGAAGAAGCCGGCTGCCGCCCACGGTGAGAGGGAGTAACACGTGCCGAACAGAGTTTTGATTATTGCCGGTCCGACGGCTTCGGGAAAATCACGGCTGGCGGTTGATGCCGCGAGGCATTACGGGGGCGTGGTGATTAATGCCGACTCTCAGCAGGTTTACAAACATATTCCGATTTTGTCGGCTTGTCCGAGCGATGATGAGCGAAAGCTGATTCCGCACCGTTTGTATGAGATTTATGAACCGTCGCGCGCCGGTTCGGTTGTTGACTGGCTGGAGCTGGCGGTTGCGGAAATCAAAAAAGCCTGGGCTCAAAAACTGTTGCCGGTGGTGGTGGGCGGAACCGGGCTGTATATTGACAATCTGCTTAACGGCACGACCCCAATTCCGGAAACGCCGCAGGATGTTCGCAGCAAAGTGGCAGCGCTTTTGACGGCAAAGGGGGTTAATGCTCTGCATGCCGAACTGGGCAAAATTGATCAGGAGAGTGCGGCACGCCTGAATCCGAACGATATGACCCGGGTTCGCCGCGCGTATGAGGTTTTTATGGCAACCGGCCGACCGTTGAGCCTATGGCATAAGCTGCCGATGGTTCGCCCATCACCGTTCGGCGTTTGCCGGAAGCGGCGTTTTGTGTTATCAGATTGCTGCCGCCGCAAGCTGAGCTTGACGAACGCTGTGCCCGGCGTTTTGACCAGATGATGAAAGCGGGAGCGCTGGCAGAGGCGGAATATATGCGAGGACTGAATTTAAGTTCCGGACTGCCGGCGATGCGGGCGCTGGGGTTGCCGGAGCTCTTGGATTATCTGTCCGGAAAGTGCAGCCTTGGCGACGCCGTCCGGCTGGCCAAGCTGCACAGCCGGCAATATGCCAAACGCCAGCGAACTTGGTTTGGCAATAAACTTCAAGCCGATATGACCCTGAATGAATGTTATCGGGGAGAAGTTCGGTTTGAGGATTTGAAAATTTAATTTTTTTTGACTAAAGGCTGTTAAAAACGATTTAACTTGTTGCACAATAAGAGTTATCGTTATAAAAAATAAGAAACATGTTTTTAATGATATTTGTGGAGAGGTATATATGCTTGCAAATTTAATGGGATGGCTGTCGGCTGATATGGCTATCGACCTGGGTACCGCCAATACTCTGGTATATGTCAAAGGCAAGGGGATTGTGCTTAATGAGCCTTCAGTGGTTGCCATTGAAGAATATCGCGGCAAGAAGCAGGTATTGGCCGTCGGTAACGAAGCAAAGCTGATGCTGGGGCGTACCCCCGGGAATATCAGCGCCATCCGTCCTCTGCGCGACGGCGTAATTGCCGATTTCGAAATTGCCGAAGAGATGATTAAGTACTTTATCCGCAAAGTTCATAACCGCCGGACGTTTGTGTCGCCGATGGTTATTGTCTGCGTTCCTTCCGGTTCGACGGCGGTTGAACGGCGCGCGATTCAGGAATCCGCCGAAGCAGCCGGCGCCCGTAAGGTCTGGTTGATTGAGGAACCGATGGCGGCGGCTATCGGTGCCGATTTGCCTGTTACCGAACCGACCGGAAGCATGGTTGTTGATATCGGGGGCGGTACGACGGAAGTTGCCGTGTTGTCGTTGGGAGGTATTGTTTTTGCCCGTTCGGTTCGCGTGGGCGGCGACAAAATGGATAGCGCCATTATTTCTTACATTCGCCGCAATCATAACCTATTGGTGGGCGAAGGCAGCGCCGAGCGCATTAAAAAAGAAATCGGTTCCGCTTGCCCGCCGGAAAGCGGCGAAGGCCGGGTTATTGAGATTAAAGGGCGCGATTTGATGAACGGCGTGCCCAAAGAAATTATCATTACCGAGCGTCAGGTGGCCGAAAGCCTGAGCGAACCGGTCTCTCAAATCGTTGAGGCGGTTAAGGTCGCTTTGGAGCATACGGCTCCCGAACTGGCTGCCGATATTGTTGACAAGGGGATTGTTTTGACCGGCGGCGGCGCTTTGCTGGCCAATTTGGATCAGGTTTTGCGCAATGCGACCGGGCTGCCGGTTTCGATTGCCGAAGAGCCGCTGGCCTGCGTGGTTAAGGGAACCGGCAAGGCTTTGGATGAAATCGGGCGTTTGAAAGCAATTCTTTCGACGATGTATTGATTTTTGGAGTTCGCAGGCTGCCGGTCAAAATTTGCAGGGCCGGTTGTCTGCGGGCTTTCCGTATTTTAAACCGGGTGCCGTTGGGCGGTTAAATTGGGGAAGTCATGAAAAGGCGGAAAAGTTTATTTATGCATTTGAGCAATATCCGGCTTCTGGCAAAGAAGTTTGCTTTGGTGCTGTTGTTTCTTTCCGCGTTTGTTTTGATGCTGATTAATAAAACGGATACCGCGATTATTGAAAAAACGTCTTCTTTGGCAACAGATGCGGTCAGTCCGGTAATTGACGTTTTGGTTATTCCGGCCCGTTCCATTGCCGGAATTTATGATTATCTGAAAGAACTCAAACAAATTCATAAGGAAAATCAGGAACTGCGCAAAGAGAACCGTAAGCTGCTGCAGGTAAAAGACCGGGCGCAGGCGTTGGAAATCGAAAACCGGATTTTGGCGCAACTGCTGAATTATGTCATTCCGCCGGAAGCAAAATTTATTACGGCTCGGGTTATTGCCGAAGAAGGCGACGCTTTTTCGCATTCTCTGATTGCCTACACCGGAGATTCTCCCGATGTGCGCAAAGGGCAGGTGGTGTTGAGCAACCGCGGCGTGGTCGGACGAATCGAACAAGTCGGCAAGCTTTATTCCAAAATTATTTTGATTACCGATATTAACTCAAAAATTCCGGTGATGGTTGAACGGACGCGGGTGCGCGGAATCTTGACAGGGGACAATACGCCGACTCCGAAAATGGTTTTTATTCCGCTGGAAGCGGAATTGACTGTCGGCGATCGGATCGGTACTTCCGGCGGTGGCGGGAAAGGTTGGA
>UQFU01000107.1 GCA_900540425.1 uncultured Alphaproteobacteria bacterium | reverse complement strand
GGATTTTTATCAAATCCGGCTTGTTTATGTTTCATAACCAAATTTTCAGTTATCGCAATCTGAGCTTTAATCGGTTGATATTCCTTAATTACTGCGTAACGCCGGCGGCCGGGTTGATTCTCTTTGCCAAAACGCAGTCGCTGTTTTCAAATTTTGAAGAATGCCGGATTATAATCCGGATATTTGCAGCAGCTTCAGTGGCTTATGGGCTTGGCGGAATGTTGATATACGATAATGTCAAAGAAAAAGCCTTAAGCTTAAATATGCTTTTATGGGGATTTGTTTATGGCCTTGCCGTATCTGCGGAGGATTTTTCGCTGTCGCGAATGGGCGGGCTGCTGGTTCTGTTTTATTTGCTAAACGCATGGCTTCAGCTGGTTGTCCGTTCGTTTTCTGATGAAATTTATATTTCCCGAATGGGCGGCGTTTGGAATAAGTTGTGGCTTCTGATGCTGTTGGGCGTAATCCTGTCTTTTGCCGTTTTTCAGTACCTTGGCGCCGAAACCGAAAACGCGTCTGCCGGCCGGATATGGTTTTGGCTGCTGAACGGCAGTATGCTGTTGATAGTTTCCTGTTTGTTTCGGCAGATTTTCTTTGGGCAAAGCTGTTGCGATGAACGGGTTTCGGCATTTTTGAAAAATCCCGGCGCTTTGTCGTGGCTGCCTTTGGCAGTAATTTCTGTCTGGTCCGTTTGGAATTGCGGCTGGTATCGCTGGGAACTGGCCGCTGCCGTCATTTTCTGCGTTTTGCTGGTTGCTTTTTATCCGCTCCGGCCGTTGGCCGCTTTGTATGAGCGGGACGAAATCCAGTTGTCCGAGTTTTTTGAGCGGTTCTATGAATTTGCCGTAATTGCGCCGCTGAATATTCTGGGACGGATTTTGTGGCTGACTGTAGACTTTTTGCTGATTGAGCGAACCATTATCAATTCTTTTTCAAATCTGACCGGTGTGCTGATAAACGTTTCGCAGCGGATTCATACGCCCCGGCTGTTGGGATACGTTGTTATGACTGTCGTCGGATTGGGAATTATCTTTATGTTTTTGCAGGTGCGGCCATGATAGACAGCTTATCTCTTTTGTCCGTAATCATTTTGTTGCCGTTTGTCGGAATGCTTTTTGCGCTTTCTTCCAAAGAAGATGAAAACGGCGGCGGGCACAATGCTTTCAATGTGGCGTTGTTTTCGGTGGGAGCCAATTTGGTTCTGATTTTGCGGGTTTTCTATAATCTTGACCTCCAAAAAAACGGACTGCAGTTGATTGAGCGTTTTAACTGGCTCGAAAATCCGAATATTGACATCATATTCGGGGCGGATATTTTTTCGGTTGTTACCATTATGGCCGTGCATATTGCCTTTATTATCGGCTTGTTCGGCGTGCGGCGCCAGCCCCGCCAAAAGGCCATGATGATTTTCGGCCTGTTGTTTCTGAGCTTGGTAACCGGTTTCTTTCTGGCTGCGGATATTTTTTCGTTCTATATTTTCTTTGAAGCCATGCTCTTTCCGCTGTTTATGCTGATCGGCATTTATGGAAATATCCGCCGGGACGGTGTTATCTATCGGTTTTTTCTGTATAATTTTCTGGGTTCGGTAGTGCTGTTCCTGGCGGTAATCATTCTCTACAACCATCAGGACGGATTATTGGAAATCAGCCGCTTCGGAAGTTTGAAACTGGGAGCAAAAATTGAATATTTTATGCTGACATCCATATTTATTTCATTCTTGTCGCGTATTCCGATCTGGCCGTTCCATTATTGGATATCTTCAATCAGTTCCAATATCCGCAATCCTCTGGTCTTTATTATGACAAACATATTGCCCCTGACCGGGATTTACGGCTTTATGCGCTTTTTGCCTCAAGAAATCAGCGCTCCGGTAGCATTCTATGTTTCGGGCCTGGAAATTGTTGCGGTAATAACCATGGTCTTTATCGCTCTGATCGGTTTCACCAATCGCGATGTCCAGTATAAATTTTTCTCTTATATTACGGTATATTATATTATGTACCTGCTGGCGCTTCTGAATTATGGCGAGCTGACGCGGATGAATATAGCCTTTTCCTGTTTCAGTTATCTGATAATCATAGCCGTGCTGGAGTTTTTGGCCGATTATCTGCATTTTGAACAAGAGGAAAAAGGTATAAATCCCGATGGAAGTCTCTGTGCCGTTCCGAGGATTTCCTTCGTCTATTCGTTTTTTATTTTGGCGGCGGTCGGGCTTCCGGTTTCATCGTTGTTTCTGAATAATTTTCTGATTGTCTCCCGGCTGATGGGCAAAAACCTCAATATGGGATTATTAGTGGTGTTTTCGTTGACGCTGGTGTCGGGAGCATTGTTAAAAGATTTATACCGGCTCAAGGACCGCAGCCGCGTCAGTCCCGATAAACCCTGTGTTGTTGACATATCCCGGCGGTCATACGCTTTTTTGATGATAATTATGTTTATCTTGCTGATGTCCTCAGTAAAACCATTATGGTTTCTGGGTGTTTAGGAGGAAAATATGGCGCAGCGGATTATAACTTTTCTACCCGAATTCCTGTTGTTGGCGGCTTTGCCGCTGATGCTTCTGGTCCGCCGTTTTCGTGACTCGGCAACCCCGAAGACGTATTTTACGCTCTCCAAATATTTTTTACTTTTTGGACTGATTTTTACCATTGTGCTCTATAATCGCAGCGGTTACCCGCAATATTACGAAAACAGCCTCTATACCAGCTTGTTCAAAGTCATTATCTACTTGTTGTCGCTGCTCTGGTTTGCCTTAAGCTGCAAGTGGTTTCTGATAGAAGACCGGTCTTCCTTGGGTTTTTATGCCCTCTGCCTGAGTTCGCTGGCGGCATTAAGCATTATGATTTCCAGCCTCAACCTTGGGGTAATGGCCGCGGCTTGGCTGCTGATAAGCCTGTTCAATTTTTGCCTGCTTCGCCTTAGTCCGGAAACCGAAGAGACCGGCGCTGTCTGCCGCAATTATCTGCTCAGCGTGCTGTTTTTCGGCCTCTTGTTCGGGGCAGGGTGCGTGTTGTTGTGGCAAGCCTGCGGCTCTCTGGATTATGGCAATGTCCAGCTGGCGCTGCATCAGCAAAGCGGAAAAAACGCCGAAGCTTTGGCCGGGGTAGGGTTAATTATGGCCGTTTTGTTGTTTTCTCTGGCTTTGGCACCGTTTCATTTTTGGTATCTTGACGTTGTGAAGGCGGCAATCCTTCCGGTCAGCGGTTGGATAACCCTGATACCGATATTCGGATATTTTGCCAGCCTGGTCGATTTGACGGTAAATGTCTTTTGGCCGGTTTACCCGCAGTTTCAACAGGCTCTGATTATTTTTGCCTTGCTTTCGTTGCTGCTGGGAGCGGCCGGTGTCAACGGCGAAAACAACCTGCGCCGTTTTTTCGGCTTCAGTACGGTGTTTCATGTCGGCTTTCTGCTGATAAGCCTGATTAGTTTCAGCGCCAACAGCGTTTTCAGCTCATTCGTATATCTGTTGGTCTATGTCCTGGCCATGAGCGGGGTCTATACGGCCTTTCTGGGTCTCAAAAGCAAAGGCATATACCTTGATGAACTCAAAGAAATTTCCGGTTTGTCAAAGGTCAAACCGTATATTGCCGCCGCCTGTCTGCTGTTTATGGTTTCTTTGATCGGCAGTCCGCCGATGCTGGGATTTTTGGGAAAACTTTCGGTCATCAACAATCTGGTGCTGGAACAGAATTATATTCTGGTCGCGGCAGTTTTGGTGTCGCTGATTCTGATTGCCAACGGCTATCTGCGCATGGCCAAGTTTATGTATTTTGACAGCCCGGTTAATAATTTTGACCGGACCGACCGGGGAATTTACGTCTTCTTGTTTGTCAATCTGCTGGTGGTGGTCGTTTCTTTGCTTCACCCTCGGCTCCTGATGAACGATTTTGAAAAAATGTTGATTACTGTGTTTTAATGTGTATAATGCCGGATATGAAAGATTGGAAATGGATTGACCTGCCGGAAACCGGCAGCACGAATGACGAAGCCCGAAAATACAGCGCCGTTGCCGGCGGCGGCAAATTCGTCATCACCGCCGTCCGCCAAAATGACATAGCC
>UQFU01000106.1 GCA_900540425.1 uncultured Alphaproteobacteria bacterium | reverse complement strand
TTGAGGATGTTGGCCCTTTTGCGCAGAACCGTCTCCCGCCACGGCTCCCAACAATGCCGGCACCATGAAATATTTTATTAAGTTCCGAAACATTATTAAATTTAACTCCCTATTTGGCTGTATTAACTTTATTATGGGTCAGAGAATATCTGACAACCGTAAAACCGACCGGATTTTTGAGACGCTCGCCGTATTTGACCGTTTTATGCCGATAGGCAACCCGCAGCGAAGCCGTCCAATAATTAACGTCCGGCGTTTTGGAATCGGGATACATGTCGCGGGTTTCATACTCAACCTGCCACAAACCGCTGGTAAGCTCGACCACGGAAAGGATTTTGACCTCGCGCGTCAGCTGCTTGGCCCGAATAATCTGTAACGCCCGGTTAGCGGTATTTTTCAAAAAGTCTTCATAAACGCTGCGATCAGACATTTCCTGCAAAGCACCGCCGGGCATCCAGCGCGCTTCCATTTCCGGAATATCACGGCTAAACGAACTGCGCAGCAAAATATACTGACGAACAAAGACTTCGGTAATGCCGGTTTCTTTTTCCATATCGTTTTTAATCGGCACAACATTAACAACCTGTTCCTGTTTGTTTTGAAACGTCAGCAAAAAAGGTTCAACCCGAAAAAGCGGAATAACCTGGGTTATGGCAATAATCAAAACAATATTGCAACAGATGCTGATGGCGGTAATAACCGCAAATGCGCGCGCCGTCCACAAATACCGCTTTTCATTGGTATTGCCGACAAAAAACTCATTTTTCGGCGTTGACGAAGCCCGGGTTCCCGGACGGGGCGCCCCGCCACCGATAAGCTTTTGCTGTGAGTTGTTTACGCCTAATCGATTATCAGCCATTCGCAGAATATCCGTGATTAAATTGTTTCAATAAACCAGTCCGGCAAATCTTTGGGAAGCTCGACCTGAAGACAGGCGCAGGGGGAGAGTTTGAGCTCGTCGCCGCCCTTACCGACACCAACCGGTTCCGGTTCATAATAGGATCCGAAACAGCCGGACAAGAGTAACAACGTGACAAAAGCCAACAGCATTTTATATTTTGACATCAACAAACCTTTCGTGCACAAAGTGTTTATTTATTACTGTTTTTTCTAAGCCAGGCTCAGCAGAAAACACTTATTTTTTATTAAACTATACTCTTTTCATTTAAAAGTCTAATAGCAAGCTCGGAAAATCCCCAACTTATCAACAGCTTAGATAGCGCCGCAAGCATCATATAAGCATATTGGGCACAAATTTCATTAAAATCAAAGGATAAGCTTACAGAATATCAATCGCACTCTGATTAAAGCGGGTTACCGTAAAGCCAAGAGGATTGATTAAACGCCGGCCGACAAAGCTGCGTTCGGGAATGAAGTAAGAAGTTACCGAAGCCGTCCAAAAACGTTCCTTAAACAGCTGCACTCCGCCTTCTGAACCGTAATCGCTATACAGGTCATTGGTTTTGAAGTCCACTTTCCACAACGGACTTTTGGCTCCGCCCTGGCGGGTAACGGAAATGATTTCAACTTCACGCGTGAGGTGTTGGTCTTTATATTCTTTCATTCGCGGAATGTTGTTTTTGTAAAAATCGGTATATACGTTGGGGGCGGAAAGAAAATTAACCATGCCTCCCGGTTCCCAGCGGCTGCGCATTTCCATCGGATCGTCAATAATCGTATTGGCAACCATAATATATTGCCGGACAAAAGTTTCCATTAGCTGGGTTTTGGAGGCCATATCCGTTGCAATCGGTTCATCCCGGACGATTTCCTGCGACGTATTGTAATTAATCATCAAATACGGCTCAATAGTCACCAATCCGGACAGACGGAACAGCGACAAACTGGCCAAAACCATATACAGGCACGACGCCCCCGCCAAAAAGATAAACATTCGCGACAGCCACACATAATAACGCAGTTTAGCGCTTATGCGCTCCCGTTCCAGCGTATTGATAAACGCGATGTTCTCGCCACCGTTTTTGTCTTCGATGGCGAGAACTTTACGTCCCTGCAATATGTTGCGGTTATCGGCCATTTACTTGTTCCGTTCGTCAATTGCCGTCAGGTTCTGGTTGAGCGGACAAGTTTTGGCGTAGCTGCCGTCATTGATGTTGGCGCAGAACGGGGCGGACATTTCTTCCAAAGCCTTGTCTACGGCATCTTTTTCATCATCTTTGTACGGCTTTTTAGCTTCCAGATTGGCCTTTTCCTGAGCGATTTCTTCGGCAAGTTCGGGACCGCCTTTAGCATCTTCGCCCATACCTGTCATTTCGTCCTCATCTTGGACCAGGGCGTCGAGGTTTTCCTGGAACTTGTCAATCCGGTTTTTCAGGACTTCATTTTCCGATACATCCGTATTTTTGATGCCGGTACGAATATCCGTCAAGCGGCTTCCCTTATAAACCTCAAGCATTTCGCTACAGTCGTCATAGTCCTTTTCGCGGTGCAGATCCAAATCTGCCGGCGCTTCCAGACCGATACGGGCAAATTCCTCAAGCAGGTCTTTGCGCAGCTGCTCAATTTCTTTTTCCATATCTTCGCGGGCTTTGCGATATTGGCGTTCCTCATCGGCGGAGAGGATATATCCTCCGATCTGGTTATTAAAGAACGGCGTCATATACAAAGAGTTTTCCTCGATTTTCTGTTCGTCACTCAGATCACGATCTTTACCGATATCCCGGCCGCCGTTATATTGGCTGTCAATATCCTTGATCCGTTTGAACAAATTAACAAAGTCGTCGCGGAAGCTGATACTGTCACCTTTGGCATAGAGGAACACGCCCAATTCGCTGCGGCCATAGCTGCTCGGAATATCAGAAAAACTCAGTTTGAACTTGGCACCGGCTTTCTGATGGTAATAAGAGTCGCTCTTGAAAAAGTTTCCTTTGCGGAAAGTGACACCGACACAGGGGTTGACACCCCGGCCATTGCTGCTCAAAACACTATTGATAATCTGTTTTGGCATATAAAGGTAGGGTTTTTTATTGATTTCAATAATATCCGTTCCTACCTGTTCCGGCGTTGTAAAGTAACTCATGGACGGCCCGTCGACCTCATCGGTTTCAACCTTGTGAATAATACAGGGCATGATTCCGCCGCGGGTCAGGGTCAGATACCGAGCCGGAAGCGCAGGTATTTTCTTGAGCAGCTTGATTTTATCAAAAATCGATTTTGCATTCTCCGCTTCTTCCATATACGGCAGCGTTACTTTCGGACACCAATGTCCCTGACGTTTTTTCAGTTTATAGAAAGATTCCTGATGCAGGTAAATTCCATCCAAAATTCCTTTAAGATCAAATTCATGCTCGACAAACGGATTATCTTCCGAAAGCAGAATCTTCCAAATTTCGGGAATTTTGCCGCCGTGATTCAGGAATTTCTCTTTGCTCAGCGGTTGGGAATTATCCCAATCGACATTATCATAGTGGAAAATTTCACGGAACGGCGCAAAGGTCGTTGCCGGCGGCTCTTTCGGAGCCTTCAGGTCACGTTCCTTAGCCATGCTGCCGATAAAATATTCTTCCGTTTCCTGAGAGGTATCGCGGCTCGAGAAGTAATCACGGTACGGAAATACCTTATAGACAACGGCACCGTAGTTATCAATAATCGGAATAAAGTAAGCAATCAGATCATTAATCATACCGGCATGAACTCCGCCGGCCGTAATTTTGCCCAAATACAGGTCTTCACCATGCGGGCACATTTCCTTTTTGGCACTCTCAATCCGGTTAAACAGATAGGCGTCTGCCGTTCCATATACGCCTTTTCCCTGCTGGTACAAGGTGCCCAGCGGATTGCTGCGGTAATAAAGGCCGGCCTTGGCCGCTTCTCCGGCAGCTATTGCGGCATAGCAAGCGGTTTCGTCAACAATATCGCCGCGCTCCGCAATGTCGGTCTTAATCGGCGAAAAGCTCGGAATAAAACTGACGTTGATTTGGAATTCCTGTTGAATTGCCTCAAGTTTCTTTTGCAGGTCTTCTTCAATAGCTTCCAATGTACTCTGTAAATTAGATTCAATTGAAGCCAAAGCACCGCTTAAGTTATATGATTCTCCCTTTCGGGCCGCTTCCGAGGCTGCGGCATAGGCAGCGCCGCGGGGCGAAGCGGCATGGCTATTGCCGAT
>UQFU01000105.1 GCA_900540425.1 uncultured Alphaproteobacteria bacterium | reverse complement strand
TTCCAAGCTTTCCATTTTTTTCGCATACTGTATATGCAGTATTGGAATCTAGTGTTTTAATTTCTTTTCCGTCATAGCTGTATTTAACAACTTTGGTTTTTGAATTAATGTCCTTAAAGACTTCCTCGGCGGCCTGACGGGAGAGCTGCATTTTAATCTGCGGCTCAATCTGTTTCAACTCGGCCGGCTTAGTCTCGCGGGTGTCTTCAACCATAATGACGTGATAACCGAATTTGGTTTTGACCGGTGCTTTGGAGTATTGGCCTTTTTTCATTGCAAAAGCCGCTTTTGAAAATTCGGGAACCATGACGTCTTTGGTGAAGTAGCCAAGCTCGGAAGCTTTGTCGATAGAATATTCTTTTGCCAAATCATCAAATTTCTGGCCTTTTTTCAGTTTGGCAATAACTTCATTGGCCGTTTTTTCGTCTTCTACCAGAATATGCTTGGCTTTGACTTCTTTTTCCGGCTTGAACTGGGATTTGTATTGCTGATAAATTTCCTTAATCTTATCTTGGCTGATTTTCTTGTCGACCTGCTGCTCCAGATATATTTTGTTGGCTAGTTCTTCCTTAACGACCTTCAGCTGTTTTTTGTATTCGGGAGAGTTTTCCACACCGGCTTTTTGAGCTGCCAGATAGAGCATTTTTCCGTTAATGTAGGGATCCAGCAATTTGGCATAAAATTCTTTGAACGGCATCTGTTCCTTGAAGACCGGATTCATATTGTAAGCGTCTTCAAGTTCGCTGACCATGATTTTCTGCCCGTTGACTTCCGCGGCAACGCCGTTTTTCCCGGCGGCGGAAGCGTTCAGCGGATTCATCAGCAAAATTGAGAAAACAGCCAGCGCTGCATATTTTTTCTGCATTTTTGAAACTCCTCTAATAAATAAAACTAAAGTAAATATAATACAGCCGCGCATAATTCCAAGTCTTTTTTTTGCGGATAGTTTATAACTTTTGAAAGATAAGTTGACTTTCGGGAAGATACACACTATTTGTAAACTAAATATGTATATTTAATAGTCAGGTAAGGAAAATAATGTTAGGGAATATCGCTCGTAAAGTTTTTGGCAGCGCCAATGACCGCTTTGTAAAAAAACAATTCAAAATCGTCCAGAAAATCAACTCCTATGAACCCGAAATCCAGAAATTAAGCGATGAAGAACTCCGCGGCAAAACCGTAGAATTTCGCAAACGCGTGAAAGACGGCGAAACCCTGGACGAGCTTTTGCCCGAAGCTTTTGCGGTTGTGCGCGAAGCGGCCAAAAGGACGTTGGGCCAGCGCCATTATGACGTGCAGCTCATCGGCGGTATTGTCCTGCACAAGGGCATGATTGCCGAGATGAAAACCGGTGAAGGCAAAACCTTGGTGGCCACTCTCGCCGCTTATCTGAATGCTTTGGAAGGCAAGGGCGTGCATATTGTTACCGTCAACGACTACCTGGCCAAACGCGATGCCGAATGGATGGGACAGGTTTATCGCTTCTTGGGGCTGACCGTCGATTATATCGTTCATGAAAAAGACGACGATCAGCGCCGTGCCGCCTATAACAGCGATATTATCTATGCCACCAACAACGAACTCGGCTTCGATTATCTGCGCGATAATATGAAGTTTAATCTTGCCGAAATGGTGCAGCGCCCGTTTAACTATGCCATCGTCGATGAAGTTGACTCGATTCTGATTGACGAAGCCAGAACCCCGCTGATTATCTCCGGCGCCGCCGAAGACAGTTCCGAAAAGTATATTTTAGTAAACAGAATTATACCCCGGCTGGTGGAAACGGATTATGAAAAAGACGAAAAAGCCAAAACCGTGGTGCTGACCGAGGCCGGCATGGAGCATGTCGAACAGCTCCTGAAAGAAGTCGGGCTGATTAAGGACGGCGGCCTGTACGACATTGGCAATGTCGCTTTGGTGCATCATGTCAATCAGGCTCTGCGGGCGCATAAAATGCATATCCGCGATGTCGATTACATTGTGAAAAACGGCAAAGTCGTCATTATCGACGAGTTTACCGGCCGCATGATGGAAGGCCGCCGCTATTCCGACGGGTTGCATCAGGCGATTGAGGCCAAAGAGGGCGTAGACATTCAATCCGAAAACCAGACCCTGGCTTCAATTACTTTCCAGAATTATTTCCGCCTTTATCCCAAACTGTCCGGCATGACCGGTACGGCTATGACCGAAGAAGCAGAATTTGCCGACATTTATAATCTAACCTGCGTGGAAATTCCCACCAACCGTCCGGTTGCCCGCGTTGATCACCATGACGAGATTTATCGGACCGCCAAAGAAAAATACAATGCCATTATTGATACGATTATCGACTGTCAAAAACGCGGACAGCCGATTCTGGTCGGAACCACCTCTATTGAAAAATCCGAATTGGTTGCCGATATGCTGCGCGCCAAATCAAATATCAAATTTGAGGTTTTGAATGCCCGCCATCATGAACGCGAAGCCGCAATAGTCGCTCAGGCCGGCGTTCCCGGAGCCGTTACCATCGCCACCAATATGGCCGGCCGCGGTACCGATATCCAACTCGGCGGTAACTTGGAAATGCGTCTCAAAGAGGTGCTCAAAGGCGATGAAACCGAGGAGCGGATTGCCGAAATCAAGGCCGAACTCAAGCAAAAAATTGCCGAGGATAAAGAAAAAGCCATGGCCGCCGGCGGATTGTATGTTTTGGGTACCGAACGCCACGAAAGCCGACGGATAGACAATCAGTTGCGTGGACGTTCCGGTCGTCAGGGCGACCCCGGAACCTCCAAATTTTTCTTGTCAATGGAAGATGACCTGATGCGGATTTTCGGTTCGGAGAGAATGAGCGCAATGTTGCAAAAAATGGGGCTGCCCGAGGGTGAACCGCTGATTCACCCTTGGATTAGCAAGGCCTTGGAAAAAGCGCAGCAAAAAGTTGAGGAACGCAACTTCGATATCCGCAAAAACCTGCTCAAATATGATAATGTCATGAATGACCAGCGCAAGGTGATTTATGAACAGCGCAAAGAACTGATGCAGGCAGACGACGTATCCGAAACCATTGAGGAAATGCGCCAAGACTATTTCCGCGATTTGGCTAACCAATATGTCCCGTTCGGAGCTTCGCCGGGAGAATGGCGCCCCAAAGAACTGGCGGCGGAAATTGCCCGTATTGCCGGTATTCAGCTGCCGGTGGAAGAATGGGCGGCAGATAAGGATATTGAGGCGACCGAACTGCAAAACAAGGTAATCGGGGCGGTGGAAAACCATTTGTCCGAAAAGAACCGCCATGTTCCGGCAGATTTGATGCGCATGGTCGAAAAGAGCATTTTGCTGCAGGTGCTTGACCAGCTTTGGAAAGACCATATTGCCGTGCTTGACCATATGCGGCATACGATTGTCTTGCGGGCTTATGGGCAGAAAGATCCGTTGAACGAATATAAGAAAGAGGCCTTTAATCTCTTTTCGGCAATGCTTGACCAGCTGCGCGAACGGACGGTAACGTTGTTGTGCCGGGTCCAGATTCAAAATGATGCCATGCCGGTCCAGCCCGAAACGCCGCGCCATCGGATGCAGGAAGTCCATGAAGCACCGGAATCCTTGGTCGGCGGAGCGGGGGCTTCGTCAGAACCGCAGGAAAAACCGGAACCGTTTAAATACGGCGCTGTGGAATTTGATCCGCATAATCCGGCAACTTGGGGAAAAATTTCCCGTAATGATCCATGTCCTTGCGGCAGCGGCAAAAAATTCAAACATTGCCACGGAAGATTGTAGTCAGATAGCAAAAAAGTAAAAATCCTCTTATTGCGAACTGTCCTCCGAAAATTGGATGGTTCAAAATAAGGGGATTTTTTTCGATGACTTGATAGCTCCAAAACTCTACAAGGCTCCCACAGTAAACACGTCTTGCGCCTTTGCGGTATCGCGTGAATTTTAGTGTCCTGTTCATTTCCTCAATTTTCAAACGGGTATGCGCCTCCTTTGCTTCAAATTCGGCTTATCCCTAAAAAATAGGAAAACTGCGAGCTAAGAACATTCACAGCCCTTGATTTTCACATAAGAAGTACAGCTCCGATACGTTCCGCCGCAACCGTCACTGCCAATTACAAAATTTGAACATTCTTTACACCCGCAATTGTCCGGATAAATAGCGGGATCATCCCGTTTCGGCGTGCAAGGTTTGGGTGCCGAATAAGAGCAGTTCCAACCGGAATAGGTTGAGCAGTCGGAACGTCTTCCGGTGCAAGAGGAACAAGACCAGCCGGTTCCGGTTTGTTTGGACGAATGAGAGC
>UQFU01000104.1 GCA_900540425.1 uncultured Alphaproteobacteria bacterium | reverse complement strand
ATAAATAAAATTATAAGCAAATATTCACAAGATTTATTCTCTGTTTGTGAACATTTTTCAATAGAAACCTATTATAGATTCTTCTTACCTGAAATTTTTCCAAAGTTAGATAAGCTAATTTATATTGACTGCGATACTATCATTCAAAAGGATATTGCACAATTATACAACATTGATATTGAAGATAAATGCATCGGAGCCACGCAATGTTGTGGAATTATAAGAAGTTTCAAATACGGAACTAAACAATATCAAGCATATTTTAAAGATATTTTAAAACTTAAAAATATATACGAATATTTTCAAGCCGGCGTTATGATTCTAAATTTAACACAATGGCGTAAAGTAAATCTAACATCTCAACTCCTTCAATGTTTAGCCAAGATAAAAACACCTAAATTAGTCGATCAGGATATTTTAAATTCCGTGTGCCAAGGTAAGGTAAAATTTATTCCTATGAATTGGAATTATACTTGGCATATTCCATATGTCGATGGAACTTATTACGAACACATTGGTTCACCTCTAAATAAACAATACCAAAATGCGAAAGAACATCCTTACATCATCCATTTTACTGGTCATGGCTATAAACCGGATGAAAAACCTTACTATAGGGAATCAAGAATATTTTGGCACTATGCACGGCAGACACCTTTTTATGAAGAAATACTGTATAAAAACTTAAAAGTTAACCCGGTACAAAACATCACTCAGCAAATTACTAAAGTTGCCGATATGTCAATCATTCGGGAAATAAAAAACTACTCCAAAAACCGTTTTAACTATTATCGTTGCAAACTTTTGGCCAATTTTACCTTTGGCAAAATGCGCAAACACTACAAAGATAAGAAAAAACGATTAAAAGCCAAAATCAAAGAAGTAAGGCGCTTTCTAAAAGGAAAGTAACGCCATGACCTTGCTCAAAATACTTGTTGCCTGCCACAAACCGGCGGTTCTGCCGCCGGAGGGCTTTTATATTCCAATCCATGCCGGTAGGAAAGGGGCAGAAAACAAGCTTTCTGCCGACGATTGGCATTGGATGCTTCAAAATACCCGAGGCGATGATACCGGAGATAACATCTCCGGGCTCAATCCTCATTTGGCTGAAATGTCAGCCGTATACTGGGCATGGAAAAATTATTCCGATATCGGCAACCCCGAATACATCGGACTGTGCCACTACCGGAGATACTTTAAAATCCCCGAAAACTTCTTGAACATTCTTCCGCAATACGACATTATCGCCCATACGGAAAGCAGCACCCCCACCAACTACGGCCAATATTCGAAATTTCACAATACAGAATACTTCAATCTGGCATTAAATTTATTACAAAATAAATTTCCCGGCTATTCCTTATCTGCTCAAAAATACCTGCAAACCTCCAAAGGATATTTCTGCAATATGGCAATTATGAAAAAAGAACTGTTTTTCAATTATTGCCATTTTATTTTTGAACTGCTGTTGGAATTGGAAAAACATATCGATTATGACAAACTCAGCGCATACGACCAGCGGCTGCCGGCGCTGATTGCCGAAAGATTGACCGGAATTTTCATTTTTCATCACTTGGGGCAGGGAGCAAAACTGCTGAAGCTTCCCATCCGCCTTCTGGAACAAACCGATCCCATTCCTCGGTTACAGCCTGCATTTTCCCGAAACAATATTCCCGTCGTTTTTTCCGTTGATAACAAATATGTGCCATATTTGAGTGTAGCCCTTCAATCCGTCATACAAAATTCTCAACCGCACAATAATTATGATATAATTGTTTTGGAAGCCGGAATTTCTGCTGCCGACAAGCACAGGCTTCTAACTCAAATCAACGGCAAAACAAATTTTTCGCTCCGGTTTGCCAACATCAGCACTCTAAGCTCCGAATTGGACAACGGCAAACTATACCCCGGAACACACTTCACCATAGCCACATATTATCGTTTCTTCATTCCTCAAATTCTCAAAAAATATGATAAAATCTTATATCTCGATTGCGATTTAATCGTACTGGGCGATATTGCCGAATTATACCACACCAAGCTTGAAAACAACCTGCTGGGCGCTACATTCGATATTGAAATGCACAGAATGTTAAATTCACAAAGCGGAAACCTGTCAACATACCTGCTAAAAGATCTACGGCTCAAAACCAATGACGCTTATTTCCAAGCCGGCGTTCTGTTGTTTAATATCAAACAAATGCTCAAAGAAAAAACAACGGAAAAACTGCTGGCTCTTTTGCAAAAAGTTCCGATGCCCTTGTTCGCGGATCAAGACATTCTCAATGCCGTTTGCCAAGGGCGGATAAAATATTTTTCCAACCGGTGGAACTTTGACTGGCATATTGAATTTCAAACCGACAACATTGCTTATCACCTGCGCAACAATGTTTACCAAAACTATTTGCAGGCGTCTAAAAACCCGCAAATCATCCACTACGCCGGAAATATCAAACCTTGGCAGCGCCCGGAACTTCCGCTGGCTCAGTACTTTTGGAAATTTGCCTTAAATACGCCATTCTACGGCGTAATTCTCCAGCAAGCCTGGCAAAAAGATATTATGCTTTTATTAGAACAGGCAAACCGTCAACAGCTTCAGAAATATCATTATTGGAAATATAAAATCTTTTCCAAAATAACCTGGGGCAAAAAACGCAAAAAGTACAAAAAGAAATATCAGGAAATCAAAAAACAAATAAAAGCATCAAGAAAAAAATAAACTGGCTACCTGCCTTTCAAATCCCGGTCAAACATCGGCGGCAAAGTATTCTGCGCAAACGTATCTTCGGGAACCCGACTAACTGCTGAACGTAATCGGAACTGCCCAAATGCAGTTCCGATAAGTGAAGGTGAGAGGCTTGTTAGTTTGCAGGTCAGGCGGCAGCCGAACTTGCAAACGTTACAAACCGAACGACGCGAACCGGTTAAGCCGGGAGGCAAAGCCGCTCCGGCTGTTACCAGGTGAGCCGAGAACCCTTGGGTGAGAATCCCTGCCTAAACATAAAGCCAGGCACTTTTCAGAAACCTGGCTTGTTCTATATGGTAGGCGCGCAGGGATTCGAACCCTGGACCCACTGATTAAGAGTCAGTTGCTCTAGCCAACTGAGCTACGCACCCATATAATGCTGTTCGGGCAACAAGCGCAATATAGACCGCTTAATTTTTTTTTGCAATAGAATTTTTCACATTTATGCAAAATTTTTTAATATTCGATTTTATCCTTCTTATTCTTCCACTTTTCCATAACTTTTACGGCTTCGTCATTTTTTATCCGAATAACCTTAATCACGTCATCATCATAAAAAATCCGATCCCGAAACCCGATGTTTTCGGCATCATAACGGTCGGCGGCATAATAAATCTCTTTAATATTCGCCCATTTTGCGGCATTCAAACACATCGGGCAGGGCTCGCAAGAGGTATATAAAGTACAGCCGCTTAAGTCAAAACTGCCAATATTCTTGCAGGCATTACGAATTGCCACCACCTCTCCATGCGCTGTCGGATCATTGTCCAAAACAACATGATTATAACCCTCGCCAATAACCTTGCCGCCGGCATCTACAATAACGCAGCCGAACGGAGAACTCCCGTGATCAACGGAAAAATCGCTGAGTTCAATCGCTTTTTGCAAATTCTTGTGATGATCGATCATCTTTTACTCCTTGACAGTACCAAATAAATCATTTAAGAAATACACCAAATTTATTAAGAATCTGCAAATTATTACAATTACATACAATCAGACAATATGAGAAATCTCCTTTCAGAGAGTTCAGACAACTGCCTTGCTGAGAAGCCCGGTAATTTGTCCTTGGCATATTGTCTCACATTTAAGAAAAGAATCTTTAGATTTTCAAACAAAAGCTCTTTCGTTGTGAAACGAGAGAACTTTTTTCAAAAAGTTTTGCTTCGGCAGCGATTCTTCATCCCTGACGTTCAAACTTTCTGAAATTTATTTAATTATTTAGTCAAAATGTGATTAACCTTCTCATTTCACAATGAGAAGGTTTTTCATTATCAAAACCAGACTTGACAAAACGACCGAAACCGAGTAAAAAGAAAATGAAAAATAAAGTTTATTAAAATTATTCGACTAAGTCTCGGAATAGAATACAGAAACTGAACTTTTTCATTTTAACAATCATTGGGCTGTGAAGTTCGGTGATTGTCTTTTGTTCCGAGTTAAAATATTTATTTTAAAGTTTATTATTTCAAACTTCCGGTCCTCTTGTGAAAGCCGGCCGGCGGATTTATTTAATAAGCAAAAGATATTTAATCAAACGGC
>UQFU01000103.1 GCA_900540425.1 uncultured Alphaproteobacteria bacterium | reverse complement strand
AAAGGGGGATTTTTTATTTTACTATTCGGATTATTTAGTTATATAGTATTTATAATTGATTTTACAGAAGGACAACTGATGAAAAAATTTATTTTGACTGCCGCAGCAGCCGTATTTTTTGGGATTTCGCCCTGTTGCGCCGCCGGACAGGCCGAAGCGCTGCGCCAGGTGGAAACATATCTCAACAGCATTAAAACCCTGGAGGCCGATTTTGTGCAGACTTCCAGCAACGGCGGAACGGCCGAAGGAAAAATTTATATTGCCAAGCCGAATAAAATCCGTATGGAATATGCCGACCCGACTTCGGTTTTGATTGTCGGCGACGGAAATTATATCGTCTATAACGACAAAGATCTGGATCAGGTAACGCATATTGATTACGATGATATTCCAGCCTCGCTGATTTTGGCCAATGATGTCAAGATTGACGGTAAAAAAATCAAAGCCAGCAATTTTTATCAGGATGCAGGAATTACTTCCGTTACGCTCGATTATCAGGAAAAAGGCGACATTGGGCCGATTACGCTGGTTTTTTCCAACAACCCGATGGAGCTTAAGCAATGGAAAATTGTCGACCCGCAGAATATTGAAGTCAAAGTTTCCCTTTATAACGCCATGCAAGATGTTAACCTTGACAGCAGCCTGTTCAAATTCAAAGATAAAAAAGCGAATCCGCTGAACTATAAAAAGAAGAGATAATGAACCGTTTTAAACTTGCAACCTGGAATGTGAATTCAATCCGAATCCGTCTGGAACTCTTAAAAAAACTGATTGAGCTTGAAAACCCGGATATCATTTGCCTGCAGGAGGTGAAAGCCAAAGAAGAAGATTTTCCCTTTGCTGACATCCGCGCCATGGGATATCCGGAAATTGCGCTTTATGGTATGGCCGGATATAACGGTGTGGCTATTCTTTCCAAGACACCCCTGAAAAAACCGCAGCCGATGAATTGGGTCGGCAAGGAAGACGCCCGTCACATTAAGGCTTCGGTTTTTGACGATATTGAAATCAATGACATTTATATTCCGGCCGGCGGCGATATTCCCGATCCGATTGTCAATTTGTCTTTTGCCCACAAGTTGACTTTTATGGACGACATTTCCGAATGGTATGAGCAACATAAAGCCGAGTTCAGCCGGAAAAAAATGATTTTGTGCGGCGATTTTAACGTTGCGCCGCGCGAAAATGACGTTTGGAGCCACAAACAGATGCTCAAAATCGTCTCACATACACCGATAGAAGTTGAACGGCTCAATCGTATGCTCCGTTCTTTAGATTTTGTGGACGTTTTGCGGGAGATTTATCCGGAACCGGAAAAGGTTTATTCCTGGTGGAGTTACCGCAATCCAAACTGGGCAACCAACAACAAAGGGCGGCGGCTGGACCATATTTGGGTTTCTCCTAATTTGAAAGACCGCATCCTCTCGGCCAAAATCCTTAAAGAGGCCCGCAGCTGGGAGCGCCCGTCCGATCATGTGCCGGTAATTATGGAATTAAAACTTTAGCTGATAGCCGCCGTCGGTCGTCAGAATCAGCTGGGCGGAAGCATCATCGTGTTCTACTTTCTGACGCAGGCGGTAGATATGCGTTTCAATCGTATGAGTAGTTACATCGGGGTTATACCCCCAAACCTCCTGCAACAGTTCATTTTTGCTGACAATCTTATCCGCTCCGGCCTTATACAGATATTTGAGAATGGCGATTTCCTTTTCGGTCAGCTTAATCACTTCATCATTGCGGAAATTATAAATTTCTTTTCCCAGCGGGCGCAGTTCATAATCGTTAAACTGCAAATAGCCGTCCTCGCTGTTTTCAAACAAATGAATCCCCGATTTCAGGCGATCCAGCAATTTGGAAAGCGAAAGCGGTTTGGCAATTAGTTCAACATCGGAAACGGCGGTTTCATTGCTACCCGGCAAAAGCAAAAAAACCGGTGCCGGATGTCCGGCGTATTTTTTGGCAGTTTCGACTTTTTCATCCAACAAAATCAAATCATAAAAGTTTTGGCCGTTGTCTTCATAAAAAATATTAAAGTCCGGCGCATAGAGTTTAATCTGCCCGGAAAGATCCTCGGCAAAAGACTGGTTATCAGACAAAAACAACAGATTAGGCATTTATTTTATCCTTAAAAGTTCAGACGGGCTCCGGCAACCACCGCATAACCGGTGCGATTTTCGGCAACAGCCTCCGTTGCGCCGTCAAATTTGGCGTAGGCGCCGGTCAAATATATATCCAGCCATTTATTGAGTTGGTATTCATTGGAAAGCATGACGATCCGGCTGCGGTTTTTGGTTCGTTCGGCTTTGGCGTCAAAATAGCCGAGGCTGACCTGATAAGGTCCGATTTCATAACCAACGCCGATGTCCCAGGCATAGCCTTCGCGGTAATTGTCAAACAATTCCGGCGTTCTTTCCGCCGATGAGGGACGACGTTTATCATCGCCGTCGATGTAAGTTTTACGCCAGCTGCCGCCAACTGTCCAACCACCGCGGCGCAGCTGCATGCCGGCGAAAAATTCTTTGTCGTTATCATGATATTCGGCATAGCTGACCGAAGCGGACAAATCGCCCCATCCCAGGTCAAGATTGTGATACAAGGATCCGACGTAACCGTCTTTTTTGGCATAATGCGCAAATTTATTAACCAGTCCGGTACGGCTGTAGCTGTCGGGAATATATGAAAAGCCAAGCAAAGTATTATAAAACTGCGGCGTAATATAACTGATTTTCGGGGCGGTGCCGTCGGTATTCGGCGAAGTACTGTTCAGGGTAGCGAAAGAAGCAACTTTTTTTGTCCGCGTCCAGTTGGGATTGGCAATAAAGTCGACAATCCGGCTGTCATTTAATCCCAACGGCCCGACCATAGGCGCTCCTTGGTGAAACTGGGCACCGACGTTTGCCGTCTGCCCCAGCATCAGCCTTCCGGCCGGCGCGTCAAAAATGCCGTAAATTTCCTCGCCCCAGCTGCCCTGGCTGTAGTTTTTGAGATTATGGTCAATTCCGCCCATAAAATCAGCATTCAGCGAAGCGCCGTAATCGTCATTATAAGTATAAATTACGGCTGTATTGAGGTGAAAATCCCCGGTTCCCTGACTATGGCGCTCATCGGCGCGGAAACGTTTTTCCAGGTCGGAATATCCATACAGGCCGGTAGCGGAGCCGCTGATTTCATAATCCCAATCCGCATGGGCGGAAAGCGGAAGCAGCAAACCGAGAAGCAGGGCAGAACAGGCTGGTTTCATAAAATTTATCCTTATTTTAAAACTAATGATTAAGTTTAGACCGTGGTATGCAGGAGTCAACAAAAATTTACCTATAAATAAGTATGGCTTTGCCCGGATTAAAGGACTGCCGCCCAAAAATCAAATTGCGGCGCGGCTAAAAACGTGTTATATTCAGAATAACCCAGGAAAGAAAAATGAAAAACGAATACGAAGAGGGCCGCAACGAACTGGCCGAGAAGAAAAAACTGCTGATTGCCGAAGTCAACAAAGGCATCAGCAGCAATATTCCGTTGCGCAAAGAACAGAAAAAATATCTGAAGAATATGCTGTTGTTTGTGATTTTGCGCACTTCCAAAAGCAAATCGGCCAATCCGCTTAATTTGCAAAAAATCGTCAACAAGGCTTTCAAAAAATTGTTTGTACGGATGATTTTCTCGCAAAGCAACGAAGAAGAACTGGAAGAAGACGAAGAATTTTACGAGCACAATTTTATTGTCAATCTGAACAACATTCAGGCGAACGGCAACAAAATGAATTTGAACAAAATCAGCAGTTGGATTTCGCCCAAAAATATTATGTCCTCGCTGCGTGACGCGGTCAGCGGGCTTTTGAGCAAACAATCTCTGGCTGCCAAAAAAGAAGCCAAGGTCAACCACCGCGAAACGCCGGAAGAAATCCTGGCTCGCAAAAGAATGTCACGCGCCATGACCGAAGAGCGGCAAAAACTGATTATGCAGGAGAAATCCCGTGATTTTGAAAACCAAATGGAAAATATGATGCGACAACGCATGTATGAGCTGGAAAGAGGCCAACGCTCACGTCATTAACCAATAACCATCACCCCTCGATTGCACGGGCAATCGTCAGAGGGCCTTCGAATTTTCTTATAAACTTCAGCGACGGAGATGTTTGCGGATGCGGGAAAAGGGATGACTCTTTAAGGGTATCCTTGCGGGATAAAAAGTTTAGTCGTTTGTAAAAATATTTTCAATATCCATGCCGAGATAAAGTCCGTAGCCGCTCAGGGCATCGCTGATTTGCTTGGTCAGTTTAGCCCCCAGCCGGGAAGCGG
>UQFU01000102.1 GCA_900540425.1 uncultured Alphaproteobacteria bacterium | reverse complement strand
GGGTTACACCCGTTAATAAAGAACCCCGCGTTAAACGCGGGGGTTACTTTTTTTAAACGATATTTATTGTTGAGGTTCGAACGAGCAGAATCGGAGCGGATAGTTGGCAAGCGCGATTTTTAAAAGCGCCAAGCTTACGACGCGAAAGGAGTCCACGGCCTCATCGCGGAAACTTACACACTCGTTGCCCCCTTAAAAATACCCTACCCTCGCGACGAGTTTTTTAATGACGATATACCGGTTGTTAACGCGTGAGTGAGAGTATAACCGGCCTGAAGAAAATATTACAACTCAAGTGCACGAAGCGTTGTTAGAAAGTGTTGAGTTTTAACATGCGCGAACTTTACGAAACAAGATGCCAATGCAGACACTGCCGTTTTGCCGGCCACCGTTTGCACCGAGTATGAGTTTTTTGTTTTTCAATGTACTATTCTACTTATTGGTTTAGAGATTATGGGATATTTTTTAACTTGATATTTATCATTTTTCTGTGAAATCATCAAATATACAATATAAATTGGGTAAGGAATAACAGATGTTAAAAATGTATCATTATGCCAGACCGGAAAATACTATTCTAAAAAATGGCTTATTAGGAATTAAAAAGAGTGGCAGAAGTTTGCATATTTATGCACATAGAGCCGGAACTGATGACGCTGATAAAATTTATGAATGGTTAGACAGCACTTTTGAGGGCAGAAGCAATTCTATATCTTGTTTAACCGAAAAAATTGCATGGAAGGGAAACGATAAGGCGCTTAAATCAATAGTTGACGGCAGCGAACTATTTTCTTTTGATTTAGAGCAGCTCGTTCAAGATGGCATAGTTACAGCAATTTGGTGCAAATATGACTCCGGTGCCGGCGGCTACAATGAAAAGTTTAAAAAAGTTGAACTCAAAGAAGTTGATTGTTCGCCGTTGACATGGGAAAAGTGCGATAGTTCAAAAGATTTGTTATTTGCAGTTGTCAGACATTATATGTTGGTGTTAAAAAACGGATTTATTCCAGCTAAATATTTACAGAGAGAAAATTAAATTGAGCTTGCAAACCGTACGTTCTGCATCGCTACTGCAAACGATGCCCTTTTCAGAAGGCGGTGTTGAATTTTTGATTTGCATCAAAAATAATTTTCAGAACTAATTGTATTGAAAATATTTGATTTTTAATATTTAATTCTTTATGGAGAATTGAATATGCTGATTATAAACATTAATGGGGCGATAAATTCCGGCAAGTCCACCGTTTCAAAAATATTGGCGCAACACCTGAAATCATCCTGTTTTATTGAAGTTGATGATTTGTTGTCTGATGAAGAACAAAGCGTTTTGGGCTTAAACCGAAAAGAAGGCTGGCAAGAAAGGATTAAACGCCTGCAAAGGATTATTGAAGCTGAAAAACGCAACAGGCAATATGAAAATATTGTTTTTGCTTATCCGATGACGGAGAAACTGTTCAGAGAATGGAAAGAATGGGAAGACCAGACGACCCGGTTTGTGAACATTACGCTTGCCCCGCCCTTGGAAATATGCATAAAAAAGCGCGGAGAACGAGAATTATCGGACGAAGAAGTAAGCAGAATCAAAGAAATGTATCATGAAGGATATCATAATTCAAAATATGCGGATTTGATTATTGACAACAGCAGACAAACACCCCGGGAAACAACCAAACAAATTTTATTATTTTTGAAAGACGTGAAAAAATGGAAATCAGAAAATTTATAAAAGAAGACATAGCCCAAGTTCTGGAGCTATGCCGTGAAGTGCGCTGTCATCACAGAAATTTTTTGGGCGGATATTTTATGGAACAAAACGACGAAGCGGAAAAATACGGTTTTATGCAATCGTTGGAAAGCGACAAAATACTGGCATTTGTAGCGGAAGAAAAAAACGAAATCCAGGGGTATTTGCTCGCGGAGAAAAAATTCAGCCCGTATTTGGAAAAGCCCAATGTTGTCCATGTTTCAAACTTTGGCGTCAAAGCAAACCTGCGTGGAAAGGGAATTGGCAAAAAGTTAATGGATTTTTTATATGAATTCTGCAAAAATGAGAACATTGACGAAATAAGGCTGGGCGTTTTTAACAAAAACACCAGCGCTTATAAATTTTATGAAAAATATGGTTTTGAGCCTTTTGAGCAACGAATGAACATAATGGTCAAGAAATAGATTATCCACGAAGAGCCGGCAAGCGTTTTTCTTGTACCGTTATCATGTTAATTTTGCGGCGGAAATCATGCATCTGCGGAGTATCTGATGAAAGTTTATTCATATACTTATCAATATGATAAAATAAAAAGAGAAGGCTACAAATCTCTGGCATTGTTTGATGAAAACAGCGAATATTATAAAAGCAGCCTATGGACACACAGGCACAGCGCCAAATCTGACAACTATGACGATATCAGGGCTTATCTCGAGCACACCTTTGAAGGGCGGTTGCGTTCTGTATGTGTTGTTACCGAAACGGCGCCAGAAAATAATTATAAACATCCCTATTTAGATCATTTGGTTCATTATGCTGATGTTATTTCATTTGATTTAAACCAGCTGCTCTCGGACGATATCGCAGAGGAAATTTACTGCAAAGACATTCGCCAAAGCGTCTTAAAGGATCCCGGCCGGGAGAATATTTACAAAATTAACAGTATAAGCGAGATTGATATGACACCTCATGACTGGCATTTATGCGAGCAGGAGGAATACAGAGTTTTTTCACCGTGGGCAACGATTAAGCATTACATGCTGGTTTTAACAGAAGGGTATATTCCGCCGGAATATATTGCATTAGAGGTCAACCGCTCTGCCGCAAGAAAAAATATAAACAACGAGGATTTGTCATGAACTGTGTTTTTTGTAAAATTTGTTCTCACGAACTGCCGGGAAAAATAATTTATCAGGACACCATCATTTCTTGCTTTCTGCCCCGCAAAGCAGAGGTTTACGGACATTTGCTCATTGCTCCGAACAAGCATTATGAAAACATCTTTGACATTCCGGAAGCGGAATTAAGCCACATTGCACAGTTTACCAAAAAGATAAGTATACATTTGAAAGAGCGTCTTGGTGCCACCGGCATTAATATCTTGCATGCAAGCGGCTTATCGGCCCAACAATCAGTACTTCATTTTCATATTCATATTTTGCCCAGATTTGACAATGACGGATTAGACACATGGCCGCGGCTTGAGAAAAAAGAATACAACAGAGAAGAAATTTTTGAAAAAATAAAATTTTAGCGTTTCTATACGCTTCAAGACTTTTCGGGGATTGAGGGACGAATTTATATGTCTTCCGTTTTGCCGGGAGGCTGCCGGCTCTTTCCGACTGGTGCCGCGAATATAAACATCCTCAAGTACAAGCGAAAAATCCCTTTGAAATAAGCCCTAAATTGATGTAGGTTCAGAACTGCACAAATTTTTGACATATCGGGACGGAGTTTCTTGATGCAGGATAAAAGTTTATTATACCGCTTATTATGGCTGTTCAAAGCCAATATTATCATCAGCTGTCTGGCTGTCGGAGGCGGATACATGATTATTCCGTTGGTGAGAAAACAGTTTATTGAGCAAGCCAAAGCCTTTGATGAAGACGAATTGTGGGAGATGTATGCAATTGCACAATCGGCTCCGGGCGCCATTGCGATTAATCTCTCGGCAATTACCGGATTTAAAATGGCCGGGATTTCCGGCGCCGTTATCAGCTGTATTGCCGCGGTTCTCCCTCCCCTGCTGATTATTGCCGCAGTCGCGGCCTGTTATCAGCAACTGATTCACAATCATACGATTAACGCCGCCCTTAAAGGAATGATTGCCGCCATTGCCGCGATTATCATCGATGTCGTGTATGATATGGGGAAAAATGTTGCTAGGGCCAAAGAGGCGCTTGGACTTTTTACGGCTGCCGCCGTCTTTTTGGCGGCTTTTGTTTTTAACACCAATGCCATTTTGCTGATCGTCATTTCACTGGCGGTTTATGCGTTGATTTTTAATTTCAAAGAAAAATTAAGGAAATAAAATGTTTGAAAAACTCTGGGATTTAAGTTTCAGTTTTTGGCAAATCGGCAGTTTCAGCATTGGCGGCGGTTATGCGATCATTACCCTGATTGAGGATCTGCTCGTCAACCGGTATCATTGGCTGACCATGAAGGAATACACCGATATTATTACAATCTCCCAAATGACGCCGGGACCGCTGGCCATTAATGCTTCAAGTTTTGTGGGACTTAAAGTTGCAGGATTTTTTGGTGCCGTGGTGGCGACATTCAGTTGTATTTTCTCCGGAGTTCTCATCTCGCTCGGCGGCTTTCACTTCTT
>UQFU01000101.1 GCA_900540425.1 uncultured Alphaproteobacteria bacterium | reverse complement strand
CCGCCGCCGTCAAACGTGCCAGGCCTGATTTCCCTTTCGGCTCGCAAAGCATGCCCGAATTCAGGTAGACAGCAAACTGTACAACAGGTAATTCGGTATAGGCCATTCCTTTTACCTTCATACCATTACTCATTTCACCGGTCCATACGGGTGGCATCGCCGATTCCGGCGTATTTGCCAACAAAGGAGGTTCCACCGAACGGTCGAAAACGGACGGCGTATACTCATAGGGATCGTCATCCGTAACCGCCCCTTCATCTGCCACTAATTTCTGTCCGACCGGACTATCTTCATCGGGTCGGACAACAACAGAACCAGTCAGAGCTAAGCTCGTTTGCCCCTGAGGGACAGTACTCAAAGCCACAAAATGTTTTCCCCTTACATATTTCCGATACACCCTCATCACCTCTTCCTTCGTCACAGCCTGATAATGTGCCAAATCGATCACCATCTGATCGGGACGCCCCGCAAAAACGTTGTTCCGGGCTAAGGCCTGTGTTTTGCTTTCAAGAGACATCATCACATTATACAGCATCGTTTCCTGCATAATCTTCATACGTTCCAGATCGTTATCCCGGATCCCCTCTTGCTCAAATCTTTCGAAAGCCTCCTGAATCCCCCGATATACCGTGTTCAGATCGGTTTCTTTATATGCTTTTACAGAAACCGATACCTGTCCGCTCAATTCCAGGGAACTACTCGCCACATTCACATAAGATGCCAACTTATTATCTTCCACCAACACTTTATAAAAAGGGGCATTCTTACCGTAAGAAAGCAATAAAGCCAGTATGCGCAGAGGATAAGCATCCGGATGGAATTGTTCTGCTCCGGAAAAATTCATTTCCAGTCCGGGTGCATTGGCAAAACGATCTTCCAGGACATACTTCGACGTTTTTTCCAATTGTACAGGTATCGGCCGGACAGGTTCTACTTCCTCCCGGGCGGGAATTTCTCCGAAATATTTCCGGATCATCGCCTCCACCTCCCTCCGGTCAAAATCCCCTGCCACCACTAAGGTCGCATTGTTAGGAGCATAATACTTATGATAAAAGGCCCGTACGTCCTCCAGTTTCAAATTTCTGATTTCTTCGGGCAAACCGGTCACCGGCCGGCCGTAAGGGTGCTCTCCCCACATCAGCCGGCGCAGGTTCTCACTAAAAGCCGCAGCCGGATTATTCTCAACCACCTGCTTGCGTTCCTGATAAACAATATCCCGTTCTAATTCAAAATTTTCCCGGCTCAAATCCAGATTCTGCATTCGATCGGCCTCCAAAAACATCGCCAGCTCCAAACGGCTGATATCCATGCTTTGGTGATAAACCGTAAAATCCTGGCTGGTAAAGGCATTCCCGTCCATTCCGTTAACCTGCGTTACCCGGTTATAATCATCATGTCCGACTTTTCGGGTTCCCCGAAACATCAAATGCTCCAGCAAATGCGCAATGCCGCCCTGGCCGGGCTTTTCATCGGCGCTGCCGGTTTTATACCATACCATCTGCCGGACAATCGGAGCCTTGCGGTTGGGAATGACAATCACCCGCAAACCGTTGTCCAAATAAAATTCCGACGCGCCGAACATCGCGGCTGCGGCAGCAGAAACGCTGCCGGCCAATATCGACACGAACGCAATAATGCCAATAAATCTGTTCATAAGCCTTCTGTTTTCAGTTTGCGGCGGCACCGGCCGTTCCGGACTTGGAAATCTTAGCCAGCAAATTCTGATCAGCCTCCGCCAAATCTTCGTCCTCAGCATCGTTCTGATAATAGTTTTCAACCCCGACCGGCAGCAAATCATATTCCGGCGGCAATGACAACGGAGCCCGCGGCGCAACCATATATTCGTTCGGCGCCGACTTTGACAGCCCCCATTTTTCTTTGGTTGCCGTACTGCAAGCGGTAAAAGCCGCGCAGACAGCCGAAAGCAGCAATAAAGTCCGTACTGTTCTCATTTATTCTCTCCTTTCTCAACCTTCCCAGATCCCCAAAAAATGCTGTGAACAATGATGATCACCGCACCGATGCAGATAAAGCTGTCCGCCGCATTAAACGCCGGCCAGTGCTGCCCGGCAATATGGAAATCCAAAAAGTCAAATACCGCTCCCAAACGGATTCGGTCAATCACATTGCCGATGGCGCCACCGATAATAAAACCAAGCGCCGTCTGTATCAACGGATTATCCTCCCGGCGCAGCCAGTTCAACAGCAACATAACAATTCCCAGCGCCAAAACCGACAAGGCTACAATGCCGAACCATCCGCCGTCATTAAACATCGAAAAGCTTACCCCGGTGTTCCATGCCGTCACCAAATTGAAAAAAGAGGTCAAGGCAATCACCGGAGCATCAGCCAAAACATGGGCCTTAATCCAATACTTTGACAACTGGTCAAGAATAACGACTGCCGCGGCAACCGACAAACCCAATATCACGGTATTCTCCCTTTAATAAATAACAAATTGTTATAAAATACAATAACAAAGTATTATAATAACCGATTTTCAACGGATATAAAGCCTTAAGTAAAAGTATATACATAAAATTTCAATTTTCTAGAATAACAGCAGCTTAGCCAATCCCAAAAAGATAAAATAGCCGCCGGAATCCGTTAGAGCAATCAAAAATACGCCCGAAGAAATCGCCGGATCAACCTTAAACTTGTTCAGGGTCAACGGAATCAAAATTCCTGCCAAGCTCGCTATTGTCAAATTAATCAGCATGGCAATCGCAATAATCATACTCAGCTTAATATGGTCCGGAAACAGAAAATAAGTAATTGCCGCAATCAAAACCGCAAAGATCATGCCGTCCATCACCCCAACCATAAACTCTTTGCCGATGACCCGCAGCGTGTTGCGCGACGTCAGCTCTTTTGTCGCAATCGCCCGAACCACCACCGCCAGCGTCTGATTCCCGGTCGTTCCGCCCATAGATGCCACAATCGGCATCAAAACCGCCAAAACCGAAATCTGGGCAATAATATTCTCAAAACCGCGCACCACCGAAGACGCCAGAATCGTTGCCAAAAGGTTGGTAACCAGCCACACCGCGCGGGACCGAAAAATCGCTCCCACCGATTTATAAACATCGCCTTCTTCCGTCCCCGACAAATGCATGATATCTTCGGAAACTTCTTCGTGAATGACGTTTACAACGTCGTCAATCATTATCGCGCCGACCAGGCGCCCTTTGTTGTCAACAACCATTGCCGACATCCACCCATATTCGCGAAACATGTGGGCAACTTCTTCCTGATCGGTATAAGCGTCAATCGGCACCACTTCGCCATCCATAATATCGGCCAGTTTTTCCGACGGTTTGGCGCGCAGCAGCTTGTCCAACGCAATTTGTCCGGTCGGATGCAGGTTTGAATCTGTCAGAAAAATATCATAAAAATCATCAGGCAGCTCTTGATCGGTAAGCAGATATTTTTTTGCTTCCTTTACCGTCCAATCATCAGGCATGCTCACAAAATCCCGCGACATAATACGCCCTGCGGAATCTTCCGGATAAGCCAGGGAAGAACGTACCTGCTGTTTTAGTTCCGGAGACAGCCGGCGAATAATGTTATTCTGCTCGTCATCGTCCATATGCTCCAAAATTTCGACGGCATCGTCAGAATCAAGTTCATTAACAATATGGACAATCTGATTCTCATCCAAACTGTCAATAATCTGCTCCTGTACCACTTCGTTTAATTCGGGAAAAACATCCGGATTGATGCGGTCACCCAAAAATTCAACCAGCTGGCGGCGTTGGTCATAATCCAAAACCTCAAGCAACTTGGCCAAATCATACTCGGACAAACCTTCGACAATTTTCTGGGCATGAACCCTGTCATTCTCATTCAGCGCAATAATAACCGAATTGACGATTTTCGGCCCTAATCCCAAAAACTGTTTAACATTGGTATTTTGTTTGCGCTTCTTATGTTTTGCCAAACTGGAGGTTTTGCGTTTTTTCAGATTTTTTTTCATTATTCCGCCCCCTTTTCATGCCTGCAAATTCATAACCCGATTGTTTTGTAACCCTTTCTCGCTTTTTCCAAAAGCCAAAAATAAAAATATACACAGAAACCGGAATTAAAACATCAGGATCGCCCATAATAATTACTTGTATAAATAAAACATGACAATTAAAAATTTAAATTATTATTGATTAATATTACACTATTAAGTAAACTATCGGTAGCAAACACAATCAATAAGGACTTAGGACTAATGAAAAAATTGCTGATTCTCTTTTTCCTGACGGCTTTTCTTTCCGCTTGTACTTCCCTGACACACCAAGAGCACAATACGCTTCGCAGCCTGAAAGCTGAGGGCATAACCGTCGACAAACCGGCAGGCTCATGGGAACGCCCAGCCAACCCGGCCGGAGCCGGAGCGTTAAACATTTTGCCTGGATTTGGAAATTTCTATCTCGCAAGCGGCAACGGCGGGGGGGGCAGCGCGGGACTGTAAGGGGCAACAAAAGT
>UQFU01000100.1 GCA_900540425.1 uncultured Alphaproteobacteria bacterium | reverse complement strand
CTCCGGACGAAAGAACGGAGTTATTGCCAAACAACTCCGTTCCGTTATCAATTTGCCCGTTGTCATTCAAATCCCGTACCAACAAGCCATCATCAGCTCCGACCCAGCCGGTGCTCTCAGCTAAGCCGTGTTGACAGAATCGGATTGTTCTCACCCCGACAATTTACCCTATTTTTAATGATGTGCGGCTTAAATTTACACCCATTAATTGTTGTTTAAACGCACAAATATACAATGATGAAAAGCTTCGGCAAGCCTAATATCAGTTAAACGTTTTACGTTTATTGCCGTTCTAACCGTTAGAATGACGGCGGTTTTTGCTCAATGCGGTGAAACGGCGTTATCTCTAAACTGCTCCGTTCCATTTTCTTGGTATAGATGACACCGATTTCTCTTTGGGTTTTAATCCGCCTAAAATCTATAACTGTAGTTGCATGAATTCTTGAAGTGTATTCTGTCACACTATTTTCTCCTTAAAATTATAAATAATTATTTGAAGATCTTGGGTCAATCTCATAATGAGAAAAAGATAAAGTACAACAACGCTAATTATACAATTTATAATTACCATAACTATTTTTTATCCGTAACATTTTAATTTTATTTTATGTATTTTATTTTGTATTAGACATTTTTTCATCATAATTCCTCCCCGTCAAAAATTTTGTTGTTGATAAAATGTCTAATACATACTGTTTAAGGCAACTATTTTTCTAAATGTAGACCAATTATAACGACTAAAAGCTTAAATAATGACTAATATCAATTTAAGAGTTCAACTACTACTTGCCAATAAAAATAAAAAGTTATCCAAATTCTAAAAAATTATCCCGGTTCGGATGCATTTTTATTTTTAATTTTATCGGGATTTTCGCGGATTTCAAGTGAGATACAATTTTTACAAACATTGCGGCGAAGAATACAAGCAAGTTTTACAACTGTACAAGTGTAAAATTATCTTTATTTCCGAACTCTTTCTTATTAAGATTAATCTGTTAATAATTACAACCATTTTTAGCGGCGCGGGTATCTGTTTTTCCGCCAGATGCCAACACAAAATTCAAGACGCTGCCTTCCGGTTGTCCCGATGGCTGCCGTATCCGGTTCCGATGGTTCGCCCAATGCTTAAAATTTTCCGGCTGATGCAACTGCGGCAATGCACCGGCGTATCATTGACGCAAATCTTTCCGGGATAAAGTTCATAAAGCTTGCGGTATTCGCCTTCCGTCACATTGGGCATGACCACATTAGCACCACCCTGCAACGCCATCATCCGCCCATCGGGATGCAGGCTTTCCATTGCCGTCGTGGCCGGAATATTGATATCCGGCAGCAGCAACCTCATTATTGCCATAGTCCGCAACGCCAGATGCAGAGAACCGCCAGGCTCTCCGGCCAAAGGCGTTTCCGGGTGCGGGATAAACGGCCCGATACCGGCCATATCGACTCCCAGACGGCGCAAAAACATCAAATCTGCGGCAATAGATTCGAGCGATTGTCCGGGCAGCCCGACCATAATTCCCGACCCCAGTTCATAGCCCAATTCTTTTATCATCAACAGACACTCATACCGATGCTGCCAGCTCATTCCGGGATCGAGACGATGATACAAATCCTTATCCGTTGTTTCTATCCGCATCAGGTAACGGTCGGCTCCGGCTTCCCGAAAGGCTTTATAATCCCCGTAGCTCCGCTCGCCGATACTCAGGGTTACGGCAACATCAAACTTTTTGATTGCCTCAATTATCCGACACATTTTTTCTTGCGTATAATACATGTCTTCGCCAGACTGCATAACCACGGTTTTGAAGCCCAAAGCCGCCGCACGGCGCGCCGTTTCGACCAACTCATCTTCTTCCATGCGATAGCGCGCGACCTTGCCGTTGCCTCTGCGAATACCGCAATACAGGCAATTATTGCGACAGATATTGGAAAACTCAATCAAACCGCGCAGGTGTATGGCATCTCCGACATATTTCTTTCTGATCCGATCCGCCCTTTTCAACAGGGCCGGCTCGTTTTGTTCATCAGCCAGCAGGCGGACGATTTCGCTTTTAGATAAATTCATTATCCCTCCTCGACCGTAAAAGCTTAGAAACAAAATCCCAAATGTTCAAGCCATATTTTCAGCTAAAAACCCCGGTTCCGAAACAAAACGGAAACCGGGGTTTATATTGTTCAACTCAAATTAGAACAATACTTTGGCGCGCAGGCCGGCAGCATAGTCATAATCAATGTCATTGCTTCCGGTACCGCCCAGGAAGTATTCGCCGTAAACACCCAGGGCGATATTTTCCTGCAGGTAGTAGTCAGCGCTGGCAAGGCCCCACCATTGGTTGGTGTTTCTGCCATCGGTATTATAATCATACCGCGCCGCAACATCAAACGCGTAGTCGCCGCTGTATTTGTGAACACCAGCCAAAACCGACTGTTCCAGATAGCGGTCTGCCGTATCGACATTGCCTTCAATGCCATAGATTGCGTATGGGGTCAGCCCATTGCCCATGTCATAGCCGACACCGAGTTCGCCGCTCAAAACTTTTTCCCATCTTTTGGGAGTGTGGTGTCCGAAGAAATCTTTCGGGTTTAATGTGGTATAAGCAGCCGAGGCATGCAAAATAATGTTGTCTACCGTCGTATTATAGGTCGTCCCTAAAGAATAAACAAAGTTGTGGCTGTTGTTGTATATACCTTCGGTATCAAAAACATTGGTAACAGAACCGTTGATGCTCCAATTGTTGTTGATGCCATATTCAATATCTTCCTGAAGATAATTGCCGTCCCATGCACCGTTATGATGCTTCATTTTTGTACGGGATGTTTCCAGTTTGGTGGTCGAAAGGAAATTTCCTTCTCCCGGCTGGAAGAACGGATTGGTTAAATCTGCAGCCATGGCTGACCCGCTGAACAGAACAGCGGCAGATGCCAGCAATAAAGATTTATAGTTCATAGTACACTCCCTTAGTAAGTTTCTATTTATAACAATTGTTTTATATTGTTATGAATGTAGCTTAACGGCTATTTCTTAAAAAAACAATAACATATTTTCCTTTGTTGATTCCGGCCGCGCCCAAGCAAAAAAAAAACGCAGCCCCATGTGAGGCTGTGTTTTTAAGGACGGAAAAATTTTCAAACCGTCTCGAAAAGCAAATCGGCAGGCAGCAGAGCAACCATACGAATCAAATCTCTCCGGGAATTTTCCTTTGAAGACCAACCGTCGCTGATTATTTTGCCCCAACAGTCCAAATAACACCACGGATAATCATATTCGCCTGCGCTTTCCGAGGGCAAATAGCTGCCGGCAACCATTTCATCAGCATCTGTACCGCAGCATTTGAGCAAGCCGACTGTCCGGTTAAATTTGAGAACGTCAAGCTGCTTCATTGTTTCAAAGAGAGGAAGCATGGCCGGCAGCTTTCCAATCCGACAGGATCGGGCATAGGCATTGCCTTCGTGCCAATTTTTCGACTGTCGAAGGTATTTCAGGCTCCAGACGTATTTTCCGCTGACAATTCCGCAAATTTCAAGCCCGGCGTCCGCCTGTCTGCTTATTGACATATTTTCAGCGGCATCCATGCACAAAAGAGGCAAAGGGCAATTTTTTTGCATTTGCTGCAAATACTGCTCAATTTCGGGAACCGAAAGTTCCAATGCATCCATAACGACAAATTTTTCTTCCGTTTTCATAAGACAATAATTTTAAGAATAAATATTTTTCTTAAAATTATCCGCTTTTCTGAAATAAGGCAACAATTATTTGAGCTGGCTGTCTTTGCTGCCCCGGCGGTTGTAAAGGCTGACCGCCCGATTTTGTTTGTCGGCCTCTTCCTGACAGCTGATACACAAGCGGACGCCGGGCATGGCCTTTCTTCTGGCTTCGGGAATTTCTTCTCCGCATTCTTCACAATATTTCAAGCTTTCGCCGCAGGGGACGTTTTTGCGGGCGCGGCTGATTTCGTCTTTTATCGAATCCTCAATTTGTTCATTCACCGCGTTGTCTCCGGCCCATCCGACAGCCATTTTCTCCTCCCGTTTTGACGTTTATTTTCATTAATATAAAATAAGCGTTCAAAAAATTCAAGAAGCGGAACGGACCGGCAGATTAGAAAAATATTAACTTCTTTGGCCTATTGATAAAAATACGGTTATCAACCAAAGGAGACAAACATGAAAGCATTAATGTATCTGGTTATTCTCGGTGCCCTTGGGTACGGGGTTTTTTATTTGTATGAGAATCATTATTTTGACAGCTTCCTGGAGAGCTTCAGCAACACTACAGAACGAACTACGGATTTTGTTACCGATAAAGCCGTTAAAGAAATGTAGTTTCATAAAAATCCCCTGACGGGGATTTTTATTTGGCCGACGTTTAGCCGTTCAAGCACCGTTTCGGTGCTTTTTTTATTCACACAATAGACAAATTTCCTTGGGGTATGATAATTATTTATTGCAATTTCCCGAAATTTATTTTACCATTATTCTTATGGATAGACTCGTAT
>UQFU01000099.1 GCA_900540425.1 uncultured Alphaproteobacteria bacterium | reverse complement strand
TGGAGCGCAAAATAAATTTTTGTATTATAAATTTTTGAGTTGTATTTTGATTGGCTGTTTGTGTTTAGTGCAAGCTTATGAAATGATACAGAACAGTTTAAACAGTCTGCCTATGTTTTTTATTACTGTTTGGGGGATTTTTTTAACGATTATTTTATATAAAAAACGACAAACTAATCAACTAACCCTTCTATCTATTTTAAAAAACAAGTCGAATTTTTTTATTTATTCCTATTTGTTTAATATATCTCTTATCGTAAGTTTAATCCTTTTTATCTTTTCTTCAAATTATGCAAATAGCTCAATCTCTTGGACATATTTTATGTCATATCCGGTAATTGTAACAGCGCTCATATCCTTTTTAAGTACCATACACAACATAGATATTGTATACAAAACGTATATTATGCGCATTCATTTAAAATTTATTACTCATACTTCATTTGCTTTCAGTTTAGTGTTGATGGTTTTGTTGTTTTTTGCTTTTGGGAATTTCCTATTGCAGGAAATGGACGAGAGTGAAATATATATAACTATATTTTTATACAGCATATGTTATATATCAGCAGTTCTTGTCAATAATATTATCCTATTAACATTTATTTTAATCCAAACCTTATTTGTTAATTCAAAATAGAGGAGATGAATATGCTTGAAATTAAAGAAAATACAAATTCTGAAGAAAAATCTTTTCGGGAACAGATTTCAGATTTTATGGATGAATATTCCAAAAGCATTGGTTTTACTGAAGGATTTACATCGTCATTAGTCTCTGATTCTATGTTGAAAACAATAGAAGATGTCATCAAAAGTAATAAGAATGAGATGCTTTCTTCAGAACTAACATCATCTCTCAGTGGGCTTAAAAAGCAGACGAATTTATCTCAAATGAGTACTGGTTTAAAAGGATTATCGAAGATAATAAAAGCATTTCCTATTGCGTCTTTGGCAAATTCACTAGCAGAAGATTGGAAAAACGGGAATGATTATCCTTATAATACGATGAAAGATGCTTTAATTATTACATCAGGCATAATAGCATGTGGTGTGGTAACAATGGTAAGCGGTGCGGCGGCGCTGCCAATCGCTATATCTGGGGTAATAGCAGGGGCGGCGGGAGTATTAATAGACACATATTGGGATAGTATAGAAAGTAAATTTAAAGATTTTATGGGGACGAGAACGGAGCATAATGAAATAAAGCCCACATCCGAATCGCACCAATCGCCATTGGTATTGGATTTGGATGGCGACGGCATTGTCGAAACCCATAAAGAAAATTCCACAGTATATTTTGACCATGATAATAACGGCTTAGCGGAGAGCACCGGCTGGGTCGGAGCTGATGACGGCTTTTTGGTACGGGATTTGAATGACAACGGACAAATTGATAACGGAACGGAGTTGTTTGGCAATAACTCCGTTCTTTCGTCCGGAGCAACAGCCGCCAACGGATTTGAAGCGTTGGCAGATTTGGATTCCAATCAAGACGGGGTGTTCAACAGCTCCGATTCGGCCTGGAATGAGGTTAAGGTTTGGAAAGATGCCAACGGCAACGGCCGCGTTGATGAAGGAGAGTTGTTGACGCTTGAACAAGCAGGGGTTTCGGGAATTAATTTGGAATATCAGGCTTCTGATTTGTCCGATGAAAACGGCAATGCTCATAAGCAAACCGGAAGCTTTATCAAAACAGACGGGACAACCGGATCGGTTCATGACGTTTGGTTTGATGCCGACAAGTCAGATACCATAAGCAAAGAAGAAATCGCGATTCCCGAAGACATCGCCGCGCTTCCTGATATCGAGGGTTGGGGAAACGTTCGCAGCTTGCGGGAAGCCATGGCTTTGGACGAGAGCGGCGAATTAAAGGCGCTGGTGCAACAGTATATGTCCGAGACCGATCCGGCATTCCGGCAGGGAATGCTGGACAATATTATTTTTCATTGGACCGGGGTTGAAGATGTTGATCCGTTGAGCCGCAAGCCGAGTTATTTTTATGATAATCCGATTGGCGATGCGCGGTATTTGGAAGCGCAAGAGCAATTTTGGGGCGAAAAATACGCCAACAAATGGTGGTTTGGCAAAGAAGAACAAAATCCGCACGAACAGGCTTCCAAAATTTTGTTGCAGGGGTTTGACATCATCCGGGATTATGTTTCAAACGCATTGGAAAGCCAGACGCATTGTGCCGGTTTTCTGGAAAATATCAAACTGACATGGAATGGGGAAACCCAAATTTGGGAAGTAGATGTTTCCGGGGCGGTTGTACTGCTCAATACTCTGGCAGAAAACAATATGGATAGCGCAGTGCAGACGCTTCACAACTTAGAAAACATTATCAAACAGCAGGATATTATGGTTGAAGAAATCAATACGGCTTTTCAGGCTTATGGTTCGGCAGAGTCGTATTTGCAGCTGTTCTATGACAAATTCGGCACATTAGAGAACCAAATCAGCAATGGAAACGACATCATTTACGGAACTGAGGGAGATAATTATATCAACGGTTTGGGCGGCAACGATAAAATTTACGGACAAGCCGGTGACGATATGCTGATTGGCGGTGTCGGAGATGACTATTTGGTCGGCGGCGAGGGTTCCGACACCTATTTCTTTGAAGGTTTCTGGGGGCACGATTCGATTGATAATTCCAGCTCTGATAAAGTCGGAACCAATCCGGATAAAATATTGTTCGGCGAAGGGATTTCCCCAACTGACGTGAGCATTCAGCGTCAGGGAAATGACCTTATTCTCAGTCTTCATGATGGCGCGGACACCGTTAAGGTCTACGTTATGAATTCATTCGGAGCGGAGACGTCGTCAGCCATGGAAACGCTTTCTGATGCCGTTGAAAATGTCAGCGATATGTATTCTTTGGCCGATAATTCTGATTTGACCGGAAAAGCTGCCTGAAATTTGGAAAATGAACGGTTGCCAGTTAGACCGAAATTAAGCCTTTTATGGTGGAATCTTGTAGACTAAAATTCCACCTTCCAATTTTTCAAATCCCCTGATTTCCTAAGTCTCAGCGCATAAAAAAATCTCTGCATTTCTGCAGAGATTTTTTTAAATGGTGAGCGCGTCGGACGGCCGAAACAAAAGGCAACCAACGTTGCATTTTGTGAGGAGACGCAATGAGACTTATTGCCGTCAACAAGCGACAGCGCCGCGCCACGGCAATTAGTCGGAATTGACCGAACCCGAGGGTTCGAATCCCGATATTAAAAATACAAAAAAAGCTCCTGACAATCAGAAGCTTTTTAAATGGTGAGCGCGTCGGGATTCGAACCCGAGACCCTTTGATTAAAAGTCAAATGCTCTACCAGCTGAGCTACGCACCCTCATAACGACGAGGTCATATATAGAGGATAAAAAAATGATAGTCAACACAAAAAATCAAAAAAGTTAAAAAAATTATTTTTCTATTGGATTTGTTAATAAATTTATGTTAGCATGCCCATAATTTCATAATTTACGTTAGTAAGAGAGGTAAAATGGTGGATAACGCAGTTTCAGAACAAGAAGGCAGATATGATATTCTGGAAAACAATGCCGGCGAAATCATGATTATCATTAAATATCGCGAAGGCGGTCCTGAAAATCCCCGTTTGGTATATGACGGCGGCGCCGTGGCTTTGTTATACCGCAGCCGTGAAAGTGCTATTTTGCTTGATAATATTGATCCTCGTGCTCGTCCGTCTTTGAAGTCTGTTGAAAAAGTCTTGATGGTGGAAATTGACGGGGATGAAGTTGCGCGCGAATATGATGTGCCGTTGCGTTTGGTCAAGGATTTGGATGCGTTGATGAAATCCGCATAAGTTGTACAGATGTAGTCAAATAAGGGCTTTAAAAGCCCTTATTTTTTGTTATATTGGCAATGTCTTAAATTATGAAAGTCCGTCCGGATGATTTCTAAGTTGTTCATATTGCTTTTGGCAGCCGGGTTTTTGGCCGTTATCCTCCCGAAAGAACGTTATTCGCGATTCGTTTCTGTGCTGCTCTTTGCCGTGGGTGGGCTGTTGCTGTTTAATTTTTACGAAAATTGGCAGCTGGGCGGAACACATGCGTCTGTTTATCGGGTGTTGGAATATAAACAGCTTTATCTGGATATTGATCTAAGTTCTTCGCCGGCCCTCTATGCCCTGATTTTTCCGTTTTTTTCTATGGCGGTTTTGTCTTTGTACAATACGATGTTCAGTCTTCAGGAAGAACAGCGGGGGCGGCTGGGCAGCCTGATCTTGCTTGATGTCGCTTTTTTATTTTTGTTGATTGGCAGCAATAATTTGCTGCTGCTCTTGGTTGGTTCGTCGCTGATTGGGATTGTTGGATTATACATAATCAATAATTTTGAAAGCAAAAAGACTTATGTTTTTTATAATTTAACCGCCGATATGATAATTTTTACGGCTTTCAGCATTGTTTATGCTTCCCAAAACAGCATTGATCTCAATATGCTTCCTCTCTATGCCGGGCACGGCAGCAATCGCCGATTGGTTGCCCTTTTGCTGTTGGC
>UQFU01000098.1 GCA_900540425.1 uncultured Alphaproteobacteria bacterium | reverse complement strand
GTTTATTCTATCATAAAAAAGCTTGCCCGGCAAGCCCTTTTTATGTCTCAAACCTTTTATCGCTTTTTCAATTATATAACCGCTTCTTAAAGATTTAGTTAACATTCTTCTAATTTAAATCTAACCCTTTGATTATAACGATTTTTGCGAGTCGCGTCCCCCATTGAGAAAAAAATTGCGGAGACTCGCCGTATTTTCAGGCGCTAAGGATAAAAAAACAGGCAATAAAAAAGCCCTTTCCGCTAGAGAAAGGGCTGTGTGAGAAATTCTGAATTAATGATCTTGCGACGGCATTTGCGCCTCTTGGCTCAAAACCTTAACCAAATCGTCAAGCTTCAACACTTCTTGTTTGTCCGAACCGATACGGCGGATAGTTACCGTGCCGTTTTCTTTCTCTTTGGCGCCAACCACCGCAATAACCGGAACTTTGGCTACCGAATGTTCACGAATTTTGTAGGTAATTTTTTCGTTGCGTAAATCGGTGTCAACGTACAGTCCGGCAGCCTTCAATGCTTTGGCCGCGCTTTCGGCATAATCATCAAAATCATTGGTAACCGGGCAAACCACAACCTGCTCCGGCGACAGCCACAACGGCAGCTTGCCGGCATGGTTTTCAATCAAAATGCCCAAAAAACGCTCAATCGAACCAAACAGGGCGCGATGCAGCATCACCGGCTGATGTTTTTCGCCGTCTTCGCCAATGTAGGAAATGTCAAAACGCTGCGGCAGGTTCATATCCATCTGAACCGTTCCGCACTGCCATTCTCGCCCAATGGCGTCTTTGAGGATAAATTCCAGTTTCGGGCCGTAGAAAGCGCCTTCGCCGGGATTGATCTCATATTTGTAGCCATTGTGCTCCAAGGCGTTGGCCAGCGCTTTTTCCGACAAATCCCAAATTTCATCGGAACCGATGCGGTAAATGCTGTCCGGCCGGGTCGAAAGATAAATTTTAACATCGTCAAAGCCAAAGTCTTTGTAAATGTCCAAAATCAGCTTAATTGTCGAAACACATTCTTCTTCCATCTGCTCCGGCGTGCAGAAAATATGGGCATCGTCTTGTGTAAATTCGCGAACGCGCATCAACCCCATCAGCGATCCGGAAGCTTCATAACGGTTGACCATGCCGAACTCAGCCATTCGCAGCGGCAGGTCACGGTACGATTTTACCCCCTGCTTGTAAACCAGCAGACCGCCCGGGCAGTTCATCGGCTTAACGCAGAACATTTTGTTGTCTTCTGTCTTGCCGGAATAGTTATGAGCGCCGTATTTGTCCCAGTGGCCGGAAGTCTCCCACAGGCAGCGGTCCATAATCCGCGGCGTTGCCACTTCAATATAGCCGTTGTTCTCTTGACGCTTGCGCATATATTCAATCAGCTTGCGATAAATCTTGTAACCTTTGTCATGCCAAAAAACCGCGCCCGGCGCATATTCCGGCTCAAAGTGGAACAAGTCCATTTCTTTTCCGAGTTTGCGGTGATCGCGTTTTTCGGCTTCTTCCAGCATTTTTAGATATTCGTCCAAATCTTTTTTGCCGACCCAGGCCGTAGCGTAAATGCGCTGCAGCATTTCTTTGGTGGAGTCGCCGCGCCAATAAGCGCCGGCAACCTTCATCAGCTTAAAGGCGTCGCCGACTTTGCCGGTAGAGGGAACGTGCGGCCCGCGGCACAAATCGGTAAAACCGCCCTGGCGGTATAAAGAAATAGTTTCGTCTTCCGGCAAATCTTCAATGATTTCGGCCTTGTAATGTTCGCCCAAATTCTTGAAATAAGCAATCGCCTCATTGCGCGGCATAACAATCCGCTCCAGCTTTTCGTCGCGTTTGACAATCTCATGCATTTTGGCTTCAATCTTGGCAAAATCATCGGTCGTAAACGGTTCTTTGCGGGCAAAGTCATAATAAAAGCCGTTGTCAATGGCCGGTCCGATTGTGACTTGAACGTCAGGCCACAATTCCTTAACCGCCTGCGCCATAACATGCGAACAGCTGTGACGGATGATTTGCAGGCCTTCCTTGTCCTTACCGGTAATGATGGTTACGGTTGCGTCGGTAGTGATCGGAGTGCTCAAATCTTGTGTCTTGCCGTTAACGGTGATAGCCAAAGCCGCCTTTGCTAAGTTTGAACTGATTTTTTCTGCGATGTCAAAGCCGTTGACGCCGCTCTCCATATTCATAATTGACCCGTCGGGTAATTTAATCGCAACCATATTTAAATTTCCTTGTTAAATTTTACATTTGTAACCTGCTGTTTTTTTATCAAATTCCACGACAACCATTGCCGTATTCCGCCGGAAAACAGCCCTCCGTCGAAACTCTGCGGTTTTTTAGGAGTTTGCAAGCTCCTCATAAACCTCAATAGTCTTACCACACATTATTTCTTTTGTGAAGTTTTCTTTTACATTTTTTATTGCCGCTTTTGAGATTTTCTTAACCTCGCTTTCCGGCAGGCTCAATGCCCAGTCCAAAGCTTCGGCCAGCTGCCGGGGGTCGTTGTATTGATAAAGCTTGCCGGTGACGCCGTCAATAATTGTTTCGACCGAACCGCCGATATTGGAAGCCACCACGATTTTGCCCATTGCCTGCCCCTCAATCGAAATCCGGCCAAAAGCCTCCGGTTCAATCGCGGTAGAAAGGACAACGTTGGAAACCATCATCAACGCCGGAGCATCGTTATAACGCCCAAAAAAGCCGACCCTGTCTTGCAGCTTGTATTTGCGAACCAGCTTTTCCAGATAATCCAGATATTTTTTCCTGCCTTGACTGTCTCCGGCAATAATGCAGTAATAGTTTTGGTTCTTCATCAAATGCAGCGCCTCAATCAAAACATGCTGCCCTTTCCAGCGCGTAACCCGCCCCGGCAACAGCAAAACCGGCTTGTCTTCGGCAATGTTGTATTCTTTGATTTTGTTAATCATCCGCTCCGGAGTTACTGCCTTTGGCGAAAAACGGGCAATGTCGGCACAACGGTGAATGCGGCGGATTTTTCCCTCGTCAGCCTTATAATGTTTGAGAATATGATTTTTAATATGGTCAGAAATAGCGATAATGCGCTCTCCGTAAGTCATGATTTTGTTGTAGGCTTTTTTGATTCCCCAGGGGCCCAGGCCGTATGTTCCGTGAAAAGTGGTCATAAAATGTACGCCGGCTTTCTTGGCGGCCCAATAGGCGCTCCACGCCGGGGCGCGTGACCGGGCATGGACAATATTGATGCCGTTTTCTTTGATAAAGGCTTCCAGTTTTTTGGCGTTGTCCCGCATCTTGAAAATATTTTTGGTCTTAAGCGGCAGCGTCAAATGCCCGACTTTTATTTTATCCAGCTCATGAACCATTCGTCCGCCTTGTGACGCGACAAAATTCTTAATCCCCTGTTTTTGCAGTTCGGTTGCAATTTCGACCGTGCCGACTTCTACGCCGCCGGTTTCAAGTTCCGGCAAAACTTGTAACACCACCGGAGATTTTTCTTGTAACTTGCCCATTTTTCTTTATCATCCTCAATATTAAGTTCAACAAATACGGACATTCCAGATGCCAGCACATACATTTTGCTCCGAATTTACAACAAATTTTGAATACATCAAACCAAATTCGCCAAAGACTCACAGTTTTACGGTCGTCTACCTGCATGGGCTTTGCTCTGACCCTTGGGGGCGCAAACCCGAAAGCATTAAAGCTTTTTGCGCCGGACACGGGCTTGGTTTTATGCGCTTTGAATTGGCCGGGCACGGTTCCGATTCGGCCAATTATGAAAAAGCCGATTTGAACGTTTGGAAAAACCAGCTTTTGGAAGTGATAGACAATATGGTTGCCGAGCCTGTGCTGCTGATTGGCATGTCAGTCGGCGGCTGGCTGGCGTTGCTCGGCGGTATCGAACGGCCGGAGAAGGTTAGGGGGATTATCGGCATTTCGGCGGCGCCGGATTTTACGGTCGGACTGGAAGAAGAATATATGACGGCGGCGCAGCGGGCAGAAATGGCTGAAAAGGGGCGGATATGTTTTCATACCAAAGATTTTGATTATTTGTTTACGGCCCGGTTGTTTGCAAGCGGCCGCAAAAACCGCCTGCTGGATAAGGAAATCAATCTCAAATGTCCGGTGCATCTGCTTCAGGGAATGAAAGACGCCGCCTATCCGTGGAAGTATTCTCTGCAAATTGCCGAAAAGATCAACCATGACCGGGTAACGCTCAAACTTCTGAAAGGCTCAAACCACCGGATGCAGGAACCGGAGGATATTGCTGAAATGTTCAAGTCTGTTGAAAGCTTTATGTAAGAGTTCTTTCCCAATCCCGCAACTGCACTGCAACCGTCCACATATAAAGTCATCCCTGAACGTTTTCGTAAGAAAACGTCCCCAAAAAAAGTCATCCCTCGTTTTCGTAAGAAAACGTCCCCCCAAAAAAGTCATCCCTCGATTGCGGAGCAATCGTCAAGGGATCTACGAATTAATTCTTTCCTGTCACAGTACAGCGTTTCCCTCCTTCCAGTCACTCTGACCTTTTTCTTTACCTGTCACTCCGGCCTGTTTTTTTATCTGTCACTCCGGCCTGTTTTTTTATCTGTCACTCCGG
>UQFU01000097.1 GCA_900540425.1 uncultured Alphaproteobacteria bacterium | reverse complement strand
CCTTAGGCAGAGATAGTGCACATTGCAAGCATCGCGCCTCTAAGGCACTTAAGCCAAAGCAGCAAATCCGCGCGCACCTGCCGTGCAGGCGCTGCCCGCGCCTAAGCAACTGCCAAACGAACCTTAGCGCCGTATTTTTTTCCACATTCCGTAATGACTTTTTCCATCAGGTACTCAATTTCCTGTTCGCTGAAAGTCTTATCGGTCGGTTGGAACGTAACAGACAAGGCTATTGACTTTTTGCCTTCCGGCAGATTTTCACCTTCATAAACGTCAAAAACCCGAACATCTGTTATATGCGTACGGTCAGAAACCCGCGCCGCCGCAATCAAGTCCGCAGCTTTGACCGCTTTGTCGACAACAAAGGCAAAATCCTTGTCAACCGGCTGGAACTGCGAAAGCTCAAGTTTCTTTTTAGCCTTGCTCTGTGCACCGCGCGGCAGCGGAATCTTATCCAGAAACACCTCAAAAGCATAAACCCGCTGCTTGATGCCAAACTTCTTCATTACCGCCGGATGCAGTTCGCCAAAATAAGCAATCACGTTCTTACCCAGCCGCATTGCCCCGCTGCGTCCCGGATGATAATATTCCGGAGCATCGGTCGAAACCTGCGCGCTGTCCCAAGGGCCGTTAGCCGCCGCAATCGCGGCAATCGCATCTGCTTTGGCGTCAAACAAATCATAAGCCCGGGCAGAACCGTTCCAGTCTTTTTTAGAAGTCATTCCGGTTCGAACCCCGCCGGCAACCCATTGCTGCTGCCCCGGCTTGCGGCCGTTAAATTCCGGGCCGACTTCAAACAAAGCCAAATTGGCATAACCTCGGGCAATATTGTTTTTAACCGCCAGCAGCAAATTCGGCAGCGTCGACGGACGCATTTCATCTAAATCTGCTGCAATGGGATTATACAATAAAACAGCTTCCTGACCTTTGCGAAACATCTCGGCCAATTTTGAATCCGTAAAACTCCAAGTAACGGTCTCCAACATTCCGCGCATTGCCAGCTCATGTTTAACCGTTACAATCCGACGCTGCTCCGGCTTCAGGGTTTGCTGCGGGAATTTATCGTTAGGCAGCGATTCCGCCGGAATCTCATCAAGCCCGATCATTCGCACCACTTCTTCAACCAGGTCATGCTCACCCTCGATATCACCGCGCCAGGTTGGAGAAAGCGCCTTAATCCGGCCATTTTCTTCGCTGGTTGCAAAACCGAGATGCATCAGGATTTCCACAATTTTTTCTTTGGAAACTTCCATGCCGATAAGATCCTTAATCCGCGACGGACGCAAATAAGCCACCCGTTCGGCGCAATCTTCACAGCCGGCAATTTCCATTTCTGAAACCTCGCCGCCGCAAATATCGACAATCATCTGCGTCGCATAGTCCGACCCCAGAATATTAGACTTCGGATCAACCCAGCGCTCATACCGATAACGGGAATCAGAATCAATCTGAAACTTGCGTCCGGTACGGGCAATACATTCCGGCGTAAACAAGGCGCATTCCAAAAAAACGTTTTTGGTCTCTTCCGAAACGCCCTTTTCGGCGCCGCCCATAATGCCGCCCAGACACTGTATTCCTTCCTCGTCGCAAATTCCCAGCGACTTGCCGTCCAAAGCATATTCTTTGTCTTCCAAAGATACAAATTTCTCACCGTCTTTGGCCATCCGTACCGTAATGTCGCCTTTGAGCTTGTCGGCGTCAAAAACGTGCAGCGGACGCGCCATGTCATAATTGATATAATTGGTAATATCAACCAACGGCGAAATCGACCGCAGCCCGATTGCCGTCAACCGGTCTTTCATCCATTTCGGAGTCTCGGCTTTGTTATTGACTCCCCGGATATAACGGCCGACATAAGTCGGACAAGCGTCAAAATTTTCAACTTTAACTTTAACCGGGCTTTTGAAAGTGCCATTTTTCTTGGAGATATTCAAAGGTTTCAGTTTTCCGAGCCCGGCCGCAGCCAAATCACGGGCAACACCGCGAACACCCAGACACTCCGCGCGGTTCGGCGTAATCGATATCTCAATTACCGGATCAATATTCAGCACCTCAGCTGCCGGAAGCCCGACCGGCGTATCTGCCGGCAGTTCAATAATGCCGTTGTGGTCTTCGCCAACCCCCAGCTCATGTTCTGAACACATCATACCAAAACTTTCCACGCCGCGGATTTTCCCGACTTTCAGTTCTTCGTTATAGCAGGGAATAATCACGCCGACCGGTGCAAAAATCCCTTTCAGCCCCTGACGGCAGTTCGGCGCTCCGCAAACGACCTGCAACTTTTCTTTGCCGGTATTAACCGTCAGCAAACCCAAATGGTCTGAATCCGGGTGCGGTCCATAAGTTTCTACTTCTGCTGTAACAAAACCGCCTAACCTGCTGGCCGGGTTGAAAACTTCCTCAACTTCCAAGCCGATTTTGGTCAGCGTTTCGGCAATCTGCTCGACCGAAGCAGTTGTATCTAAATGCTCTTTTAACCAAGATAATGTAAATTTCATCGTGCAGCTCCTCCGTTATTGCTCAAACCGCCGGTCATTGAGGCCATATCCAGCGGCACAAATCCGTAATGTTTCAACCAGCGGACATCAGATTCAAAGAAAGTCCGCAAATCGGGAATACCGTATTTCAGCATTGCCAAACGGTCCAACCCCAAACCAAAAGCAAAGCCCTGATATTTGTCGGGATCAACCCCGCCGGCGCGCAAAACGTTGGGATGAACCATGCCGCAGCCCAAGACTTCCAGCCAGTCGGTGCCGGCACCGATTTTCAGCTCGTTTTTAGTCTTAAGGCAGCCAATATCCATTTCGGCAGACGGTTCGGTAAACGGAAAAAACGACGGGCGATAGCGTACCGGAATTTCATCAAGTTCAAAAAAAGCCTTAATAAAATCATACAGGCAGCCTTTCAAATGCGCCATGGTAATATTGGTGTCAATAACCAGCCCCTCGATTTGGTGAAACATCGGGGTATGTGTCGCATCATAATCCGAACGATATGTCCGCCCCGGCGCAACAACGCGGATCGGCAGCTCTTTCTTTTCCATTGTCCGAATCTGAACCGGTGACGTATGCGTCCGCACCACATAACTGTCATCGAAATCATCGCTTTCCGGATTGGGAATATAGAAAGTGTCCTGCATTTGCCGCGCAGGGTGGTTAGCCGGCATATTCAGGGCGTTAAAATTATGGAATTGGTCTTCGATATCCGGCCCTTCGGCAACCGAAAAGCCCATCTGCCCGAAAATAGCGACAACCTCTTCGTAAATCTGCGAAATCGGGTGCAAACGCCCCTGATTTTCCGGCCGAACCGGCAAAGTTACGTCAACCGTTTCCGAGGCCAGCCGGTCATTAAGCTCCTTGGCTTCCAAAACAGCCTTCTGCGCCGCCAAAGCTTTTTCAATTTCCCCTTTCAGAATATTGAGGGTCTTGCCCATGGCAATCTTTTCTTCCTGCGGAAGCGCTCCCAGCGTTTTCATCATCTCGGTAATCTTGCCTTTTTTTCCAAGAATTGCCACCCTGGCCTCTTCCAACGATTTCATGTCTGCGGCCCGGTTAATCTCCGCTATCAGTTCAGCCTTCAAATTTTCTGTATTTTCCATTTTTCACCTGAATATTCATCTTTTGATTTAACTTTTTCGGCTCTCTGCCGAATTTAAAATAAAAAAGAGTCAACCCGAAAAAACGAGGTCAACTCTTTTATAAACTCTAAATCCCAAACTAAAATTAGTTCAATGCGGATTTTGCTGTTTCAACCAATTTGGCGAAATTAGCAGGCTCTTTCAAAGCAATATCAGCAAGGACTTTTCGGTCGAGCTCAATGCCGGCTTTGTTAAGCCCGCTGATAAATCGAGAGTAAGTCATATCATGCAGACGCGTAGCAGCATTAATACGCTGAATCCACAAAGCGCGGAAACTTCTCTTTTTTGCGCGACGGTCACGATATGCATATTGCAGAGCTTTTTCAACTTTTTCAACAGCAACGCGGAAAACGTTTTTGGAGCGGCCTCTGTAACCTTTGGCCATTCCCATAATCTTCTTGTGACGGGCGTGAGCTGTCATTCCTCTTTTAACACGAGACATCTACAAATCCTCCTACTATAAATATGGTAAAAATTGTTTAACAATCTTAACGTCAGCCTCGTTAACCAAGGTCGTGCCGCGAGCTTGTCTTTTCATTTTCTGTGATTTAGCAAAGAGGCAGTGTCTCTTGTTTGCAAAATTTCTTTTCAATTTGCCGGTGCCGGTAACGCTGAAGCGTTTTTTTACCGCACTTTTATTTTTCATTTTAGGCATTTTGCTTCCTTTCTAAAAGATAACCATTCATCGGATGCTTTTCGGGTCATCAGGCATGCCATTAGCCCGATTCACCCACATCGGTTCTGCTTATACACTCAAAATTCCCCGATTGCAAGCATTTTTTGCAAAAACCCAAAATAAAGCCTCAAAAAATTCCCCTTGCATTTTCGGTACGTTGCTTTATTCTAATTCTCGCATCCGGGAGAGCCGGGTGCGGAGTGTAGTAACTCCTTCTCAGAAAAAGAACAACTCCTTTTATGGGGAGCTGGGGATATAAGGCTATGCACGAATAAC
>UQFU01000096.1 GCA_900540425.1 uncultured Alphaproteobacteria bacterium | reverse complement strand
GGCCGGTGTGGGGGGTGCCGTTTATTGGGCAATGGCTGCTGCCGCGCCAAAGGGTAACCATTATTCACACGCCGAGATAGTGCACATTATAAGCAACGCGGATTCAAGTCCCAGTCCTCTCAGTAGCGAACTATTCGCTCCCGCCGTGCGGTGCCTCGGACGCTGTCCGCGCTCAGGCCGTGCCTGTTGTGCTCCCGTCGTGCAGCGCGGTATGTTAATTGATCTGTTTATTCAACGGATTAAAGCGCAACAACAGGGTATTCCACTTGTCATATTTGTCGGCATAACGCTCGGCAAATATTTTATACGGTCCGCAGATAAAGACGGCGCGGCGCGCGCTGTCGGCCACCGAACGGAAATGGTTGTCGGAATTATAACGCGAACTGTCGAGAATATCCACTTTTCTGACCGAACCGTCCTGATTGAGCGAAGCGCGGATTTCAACAATCATGTTTTCAATGCCCATTGCTCCCGGATCCAGATTCCAACAGGCTCGCAGACGACCGGCAATCGCATCAATTTCCGAAATTGACAGTTCGCTGAAATAAGACCCTTGGGTTCCGCCCTCAACGCCCATGTTGTTGACTTCTGTTCCGGTCTTAATTGTTGCCTCTGTATCTTCGGCACCAATGCTTTTTTCCATTTGATCTACCGAGGCCAGCAGGCTTTTCAACGGGTTTGCCAGTTGCGGCTTACTGTCGTCTTCCTTCTTGGGAGCAGGTTTGGGTTGCGGTTTTGGCTTGGGTTTGGCCTTGGGCGGCATAATTTTCTTGGGAGCCGGTTTTTTGGGCGCTTGGGGCTTTTTAGGCTGCGGCGCTGCCAGGTAATCTTTTTTTGGCTCCGGGGCAACTTGTTCTTTTTCCGGTTCTGCCTTTTCCGCCTTTTTGTCCTGTGGTTTGACTTCCTCTTCGTCGGGTTGCTCTTTGCTGTATTGCGGCTTTTCCTTTTGGGGTTTGGTTCGGGTTGCCGCCTTGTCTTCATCGCCGAATTTGGCTTTGGGCGGCAGATTGGTTACCTCAGAAATTTTAACGTCTTTCAAATCAACAATAATCGGCACCTGATCCATCGTTAGCCGATTGCGCCAGAACATCGGTAAATCGATGATAAACATCAGAAATACCGCCAGATGCAGGGCTATGGATTTTTTTAGTGCGTTGTTCATGAATTATTTTTTCTTTTTCAGGTTCCGCGGCTGTGGTTCGGTTTTAAGCCCGACTTTTTCAAATCCGGCTTCTTTGAGCAAAGCCATCAGGCCGATAACCCGCCCGTATTCCGTGCTGGTGTCGCCGGAAATCGTAACGCTCAGTTCCGGATTAGCCGATATAATGGCTTTAAGCTTGTCAACGATTTTGTCGGCCGGAATTTCGCTTTCTCCGATATAATAGTAACCGTCTTTGTCGACGCTGACATTAATGGAGGTTTCTTTTCCTTCAAGCGCTTTGCCCCCGACTTTCGGCAAATTAAGTGCAATTCCCGAAGTCATCAGCGGTGCCGCCACCATAAAGACCACCAGCAACACCATCATCACGTCCATCAGATTGGTAATGTTGATATCAGCGTTCCGGCGCGATTTGCGAGGGCGGCGGTTGTTATTTTGAAGGTAATAGATCATTGTTTATTCTCCGGCCATGTCGGCTTTAATGGCTGTATCGTCAATTTCGCGTGATAAAATGCTGGAAAATTCAGCCATAAAATTGTCCAGACGTTTGGCATAGCTGTCAATGTCGGAAGAAATTTTATTATAGGCGATAACGGCCGGAATAGCGGCAATCAATCCGAATGCCGTTGTAAATAAGGCCTCGGCAATACCCGGCGCCATTGCCGAAAGGGAGTTGCTTTGCGTAACGGCAATCGCATTAAAACTGTTGATGATTCCCCATACCGTCCCGAACAGCCCTACCAACGGCGCCGCCGAACCGGTAGAGGCCAAAAATCCCATCCGCGTATCCAAGTCGTCAAGCTCTTTGTCCATCGAAACCATCATTGCTTTTTCAATTCGTTGTTGCAGCGAAACCCCGCGCAGCCCGCGGTCGGTTTTCGATTTCATGATATTGGTGCGCTTCCATTCCTTCATCGCCGAAACAAACATCGCCGACATCGGATCGGAAGGGTGGTTTCCGATAGAATCATATAGCCGGTCAAGAGAACCGCCAGACCAGAAACGCTCCTCAAATTTGTTGGAACGCTGCTTGACCTGACGCAAAGTGCCGACTTTTTCAATAATAATCGCCCAGCACCATACCGAAGCGGCAATCAGGCCAATCATAACCACTTTGGTTACCATGTCGGAAGCCCAGACCAAATCCCACATCGACATCGTTTCGGCGGCTGCATTTGTTACATCGCTTAAAGTTTGTGTATCCATTTTTTCTCTCGCTAAAAGGCTAAATCATAAATTTTGAGGGAAATTTAACACAGAATATTAAAGATTCAATTAATTTAAATATATTTTTCAATCTTTTGTGTCAAATTTTCAGGCAGGCGCACCGGGCGCATTTTGGACAGGTTCATGCATACGACCTTAACCTCCATGCAAACCAGAAGCAGCCCGTCGGCGCGGCTGATTTCCTGATGCATTGTGCAGGAAGCTCCTCCGAGTTCGGAAATTTTGCAGCTGACATTAAGCAAATCGTCCAAAACTGCAGGTTTGCGGTAGTCTATTTCGCAATGCCGGACCGCAAAACCGATTTTTTGGTCGGCAGCCAAATCGGTGTTTTGCTCCAGTCCGAGCGCCCGCAGATATTCAGTTCGCGCCCGTTCGGCAAATTTGAGATAATTGGCATAATAAACAATGCCGCCGGCATCGGTGTCTTCATAATAAACCCGTACCGGCAAATTGTAAGTTCCGTCGGCGGAAATTTCACGGTTCATCCCGTTTTTTTGTTCAGTCATTTTAGTCCCCAGCCAAATCCAGTAAATCAAATTGTTTCACGTTTTTTCTCAAACTCGGCACTCCCAGATATTGGCACCCCAAATCCGAAATGACCCGGCCGCGCGGCGTCCGCTGCAAAAAGCCGAGCTTGAGCAAGAAAGGTTCGATAACTTCCTCAATCGTATCGCGTTCTTCCGAAAGCGCCGCCGCCAAGGTGTCTGCTCCGACCGGGCCGCCGCCGTAATTCTGCAAAATGCAGTTCAGGTACCGGCGGTCGAAGGCATCAAGCCCGTAGTTGTCTACGTCAAGCCGTTTTAAGGCATTGTCGGCGATTTTGTTGTCAACTTCGCCAGCACCGCTGACCGCCCCAAAATCACGTACCCGGCGCAACAGTCGTCCGGCTACGCGCGGCGTTCCCCGTGAACGTTTGGCAATCTCCATTGCCCCTTCTTTAGACAATGGCATTCCCAAAAGCGATGCCCCGCGGGAGACGATTTTTTCCAGTTCTTCGGGGCTGTAAAAATCCAGCCGCAGCGGAATTCCGAAACGCTCGCGCAAAGGTGTGGAGAGCATTCCCGAACGGGTCGTCGCCCCCACCAGCGTAAAAGGCTGCAAATCAATCCGTACCGAACGTGCGGAAGGCCCTTCGCCGATAATCAAATCAAGCTGAAAGTCTTCCATCGCCGAATAAAGAACCTCCTCAATCGCCGGGTTCAGCCGATGAATTTCATCAATAAACAAAACGTCGTTAGGCTCAAGATTCGTAAGTATTGCCGCCAAATCTCCCGATTTGGAAATCATCGGCGCCGACGTGGCCCGAAAGCCGACACCCAACTCTTTGGCAACAATGGAGGCCAGCGTGGTTTTGCCCAGCCCCGGCGGCCCGAACAGCAAAACATGGTCAAGCGCTTCGCCGCGCTGTTTGGCCGCCTCAATAAATATCTTTAAATTTTCACAAACCTGCTTCTGACCGACAAAGTCGCTCAAACTTGTCGGGCGCAGGTTGACCGGAGCATTAATTCCGTTTTCGTCTTCCGCGGTTTTGCGCGGGCTGACCAGTCTTTCGTCCTCCATTGGTTACACTTCCTTCCGGGCAAATTCTTTAAGCGCCAGCTTAATCAGCCCCGACGTATCGGTGTCAGGGTCAGCCATGGCGGCTTTGTTGACGGCTTTATAAGCTTCCAGGCGCTGATACCCGAGGTTGACCAATGCCGAAATGGCATCTTCAAGTTTGGCCGGGTCTTCGTTGGCGCTCAAAACGGCAATGCTGTCTTCATAATTTTCAGTCTCTTGGGTCGGATTCATCTCTATCTCCTTTAAACTGTCGGTTACCGGGATAGTCACAATCTTGTCCTTGAGTTCGGTGACAATACGGGCGGCCAGTTTGGGGCCGACGCCGCTGGCTCTGGTAAACGAGGCCTTATCTTGCGCCGAAACCGCCTGCGCCAGCTGTCCGGGGCTCAACACCGAAAGAATGCTGAGGCAGACTTTTGCCCCCACGCCCTGAACCCGCGTCAGGGTATTAAACCATTCTTTTTCCCAGGCATCGGCAAAACCATACAACGTAATGCTGTCTTCCCGGACTACGGTCTCAATCAACAGAGACGCCGCTGTGCCTTTGCCCAGCCTGCCCAGCGTTTTTGACGAAGCAAAAACCAAATATCCGACGCCGCCGACGTCGACAATGCAATAATCTTCACCAATTGTGTCGATTATGCCCTTTAACTTGGCAATCATTTTATCACCTTTGCAAGACTTACGATATTTATACTCAAATTACACGATAAACTACCGTTCAGCAAGATTTTTTTTGCCTTTTTCCTGGCTTGTGGGCAGTCTATAAATAAAGAAAAAGGCGGATATTTTCTCCGCCTTTTGCCATTTTTTTCGGTCTGCCTAGAACAGCTTGAGCACGGACTGGGCAGCCTGAGAAGCCAAACTCAAAGAGTTAATGGCCAGCTGCTGTCTGGTCTGCA
>UQFU01000095.1 GCA_900540425.1 uncultured Alphaproteobacteria bacterium | reverse complement strand
AGGCCGTTATGTCCGCCGGCCAGCCAGGGGTCTTCATAAACAACGCCGCCAAGATATTCTACAAAATTGTGATATGCACGTTTCCAAAGCACCTGGAAAGCCCGGGCCGAAGAGACGATCGGGTAGTAATAGACACCGAATTTTGATGCCAGTTCCCCTAAACTGTAGGGCAATCCGGCGCCGCAGGTTACGCCGTGAATCAGGCCTTTGGCCTTTTCCAGGACACCGGTCAAAATTCTTTGCGAATCGGCCAGCTCCCAGAGCATATTCATATGAATCCGGCCGTTGCCGCCGGAAACTTCGTGTGCAACCTGAGCCTGGGCAATCCCGCCGCGAATGGCATATTCGACCATTTCTTCATGACGTTCCGGGCGGGCGCGTTTGAAAAATTTTTCAATAATCACATTGCCTTTGGAATCGTAAAAGTCCGGGCTGACTCCCGAGAAAGTGCCGACGCAGTTTTCGTGAGCCCAGGCTCCGCTGCTGCGTCCGTCACTAGCATTGATGCCTTTTCCGCCTTCAATCAACGGCAGAACTTCTTTGCCGGAAATCATGATGGGATTAAGTTTTTTCACTGTAGTTATCCTTATATTTGGTTATTTTGAGTTAAGCTAACACAATTTTTTGGTTTTGTTGAGCAAAAAATATGATATACCAGAAAAAAGTTGAAAAACTAAGGCGCCAACGCAAATAAATCTTCCGGTACGTTATTCAGCAGCACAATGGCGATAATCATACAAATCAGGGCATAAACCTGCAACATCTGCGTCAGAGCCCGGTTTTGCAAAAGCGGCGCCCGGCCGGAAAAACGGTGCAGCAAATGATTAATTCCCAGCATAATCAAGGTGGTAACAATGGCCTGCATTCCCAATCCGCAGGCGGCGATTGCGGCAGCAAACGGCTTTAGGAGCGGGGACAGGAAAGTAAAGAATATCATATAGGCGGCCAATGCGCCCAGCGTTATCTGGCGGATACGGATATCTTCTATTTGCTTTTCGGCTTTGTTGCGGCGCATATTTTCGGCGGAAAGCGAAGAAATTTCCATACCGCGGACGGTTTGGGGCGTTTCCTTCTGCTTCTTCAAGTCCTTCATGTCGACAACAAATTTTTCTTCGACCATACACAAGCCACAGCCCTTGGACGTGAAGTAAACGTGATTGGGATCTTTTTTGCAGGTTTTGAGACTATGCATCAGTTTCCAGAGATGTTCCTGCCATTCATAAGCGCTGGGGCGCTGCCCTCCCTTGCTGAATGCGCGTTCAAACATCTCGAGCGTGGCTTTGTCAAAATATTCGTGAATACTGTAGGGGTGCGGCGCCTGATAACTGTCGGGCCACAGCCCATAAGCATAGTGATACTGCTCAATACGGTTTTGAATGGTAAGCATTTCGGCATCGGCTTTGCGCGGAACCCCGGAATAAGGATGTATTCCGTTATTGAGCAATTTGAATATCATCACCGCCAGGGCGAATTTGTCCTGTTCTTCGCCCATATCATCACAGGAAAGCTCCATTCCCTCGGGATAGATATATTCTTCGCTGACGAACTCGGCCGGATAGCGGCTTTTTTCACCCTTGATCGAAAAGCCGTCGCAGTCGACCATTGCGACCAGCATGGTATCTTTATACACCGAAACGTTGGAAGGTTTGAGGTCAACAATATAGTGTCCGCATTTGTGCAGCGAAGTTACCATTGAGGCAACGTTATAAGCGGCAAAAATACGGCAGGCATATTTTTCCGGCAGCCCCAGCTTTTTGCGGATGGCCTTTTGCATCAGGTGGTCGAGAGAAACCGCCTTGTCCATTTTGATCAGCGGCATGACATAACCGACGCAAAAGCCCTTGTCGTCTTCGAGAATCGCCTGCGGCCAGGCCAACTGCACATAACGCGCCCCGTCCTTTTCGACTGGGTCGATATGCGGATTGTTTTGAAGCATGGCAGTCAGTTTTTGGCGGTTGGTATCGCTTTTTTGCTTTTTATGAAATATCTTGATAACCTGTTCGGGATTGTCGGCACTAAGATAAATTTTGCCGGCCGCTCCGCCTTTGTTGACCAACGCGCCGAGGCGGATTTTTTCAAAACGCCCGTCGCTGTAAAGGGCATTAAAACTGAGGTTCTCGGCTTCCGACATTTCCATTCCGTTTTATCCTAAAATTGCGCCCAAAGCAGGGTTTTGTCATCTGAATTCAGTTTTCGGGCCTGCGCATTGTCCAAAGTATTGGCCAAAGCCCTGCTGGCGCGGGTTTGGGTCTTCTGGGCCGCCAAAAACTCATGTATCGGCCAGATAAAGCCCTTTTCCAAATTTTGAAAATCTCCCGAAAAAGCAAAATTGGTCAAACCGTCGCTCATCAGGAAAACCGTATCAAAATTCTCAAAACGGGTAAAACGCAAATTTTCTTTCCAATTATCCTGCGTATAAAAAAATGTTTCACAGGAAAAACTGCCGTTCTCGGGGCGGGAAGCGACAAAGTCGTTCAAGTCGCCGCCGGAATTAAAAGCCAAGGCGGCACCGTCGCCGATGTGAAAAAAACAGCCCTGCCCTTCATTATAGACGACGCCGACAACCGTAGCGGCAAAGTCATTAAGGTTCTCCAGCTTTTTGCCCTTGTTCAGGCGGTGCAGGCTCAACTTGCGGCGGGCGGCTTCAACCGCTTTGCAGGTACGGTCAATAATCTGATGCGGGCGGGTATTTTTAAGGTGGTCAATAATGGTTTCGCAGATAACCCGGGCGCCAACCTTGCCATAACGCGCCGAACCGGCGCCGTCGGAAACCACCGCCACAAAATTTTTGCCTTCGCGCCGGAACTTAAAGTAATCCTGACAGGGAAGCTTTTTATGACAATGCAGCGGCCCGGCAACACTGGCCGCAACAACCCGGACCCTACGCTTCGTTTTCATCCCAATCCGCCGTATCTTCTAATAAATCCGGAACGTTGGGTGCCGCCTTGGAAATACACGAAACACTACGGCTCAACCACAGGAAAAACTCGGTAAACTTCAGTCCGGTCAGGCGTTTGGGCGACATAACCGAGAATTTTGCCAGTTTGTCCAAGTTGGCGCCCTGGGTTCCAACGGCATGGACGACAACTTTCTTGTTCTGTTGGGCATAGCGGCATTTTTCGGCCACAATTTCCCAGTCATAATCGGTCGGTTCGCCATCGCTGATTAAAAATATCCAAGGCCGCTTGGAAGTAATCCCGCAGCTGTCATACAGGCATTTCTGCTCTTCTATCTTTTTCAGGGCCAGCTCCATTGCCTTGCCCAGCGGTGTCAGACCGCCGGCTTCCATTACCGGCGCCTCAAAATTCATGGCATCTGTCCAGTCGGAAGAAACCACAGCTTCATCTTTGCCGAAAGCCTTAACAATCAGCAGCTGAACCCGGGAACTGGCATCAATGTCTTCTTTGAGTTCCTTTTCCAGCGCTTTCAGGCCGGCATTGAGCTGCTTAATCGGTTCGCCGCGCATGGATCCCGAGCAATCCAACACCAGCACGCAGGGTGTACGTTCATTGGCATTGTCGGCAAATTCCACGTAGGGAATCATATCTTCGATAAAACCATCGTCTGCAATCATTATAAAACTCCCGAAAACAAAACCGTCACCGGCGTGGATAAGAATGCGGGTAGCCGCTGCCTTCAAGCGGTTCCGGCGCCGAAACTTTTCCACAAGCGCTCAAACCCACAACCAGCGCCAATACTGCAAAAACTGTCAATACTACCGATTTTTTCATGATAAAAAATTACCTTTAAACTTGTTTCATGTGCTAGAATAATTATATACTCTTTACAGAGTAAAAGGGAAAAGTAAAAATTAAGTTATTAAGAACCTGCGATGAAAAAATATATTCCGGCATTGGTTTTGGCGTTGTTGCTTTGTTGTCGCCCGCTGGCGGCCAAAGAACAGAACGTCAATATTTACGATACGGTGCGCGAAGCGCCGCAGGAATCTTTTTACGCTTCTGACGGACGCAAACTGACATTGGCGGATTTTAAGGGAAAATTTATCCTGCTGGTCAGCTGGTCACGCGACTGTCTGCCCTGTATCCGCGAACTGCCCAGCCTTAAAGGTTTTTACGACGCAACCCAAAGCAGCGGCATAGAACTTATTTTGCTTTCAGACGAAGGCGAATGGAGCGATTTGGAAGAACAGCGCCGCTTTTTGAAAAAATATAAGGCGGAAGGGCTGCCGTTTTATGTCGACCCCCGGGGAAAACTGGCAGAAAGCCTGGGAATTTTTACATCTCCGCACACCGTACTCATCAACGCCAAAGGACACGAAATCGGAAGAATCAGAGGTTCGGCCGATTGGGACGCTCCGGCAGTAATTGAATATATTTATAAACTTAAATCCGAGAACAACGATCGTTAAAATTTAGAAAGTGACTTATGACTGATAAAATCCATATTCGGTGGGAAGAATTCCATCAAGATGTTAAAACCGTATGCAAAAAAATCAAATCTTCGGGAACTTACAACAAAATTGTCGCCATTAGCCGCGGCGGGCTGCTTCCGGCCGGCATAATCGCCTATGAACTGGATATCCGCAACTGCCACAGCCTGAATATTGCCACCTATATCGGCGGTGAGCATCGTCAGCTTGAGCGGCTGGAGAATCTGGAAGACGCAGGAACCGTTGACGAAAAAACATTGATCGTTGATGACCTTTCCGACAGCGGACAGACTTTCCATCTGCTGCGGAAGGAATTTCCGCAAGCGCGTTACGTTTCAATTTATTCCAAGCCGGCCGGGCTTAATGAGGTTGATATTTATGCCCGGGAACTCCCTGACCAATGGATTGTTTTTCCCTGGGATATTTAAGACACAGGGTATGGTTTCAGGCGGGCAGCGCCTGCACGGCAGGTGCGCGGCACAGGCACGGCCTGAGCGAAAAGTCCGCTACTGATGTTTGGGTATCATGAAGGCGCGATGCTTATAATGTGCACTATCTCTGCTTAAGGTGCTGTATGCCATGACACTCCTCTCATCTGTCATTCCGGACTTGCCCCGGAATCCAGGCGGATAAGGAAGCAATGTTGACCTGGACTCCGGCTCGGAGGC
>UQFU01000094.1 GCA_900540425.1 uncultured Alphaproteobacteria bacterium | reverse complement strand
CATGGCACCCAAACATCAGTAGCGAACCGTTCGCCGCGGGGCGTCCCCGCCCTCGGGCGCTGCCTGCGCGTCAGCCTAAGGCTGCCTGCCGCGCAGGTCATCCCTCAATTGCGGAGTAATCGTTAAGGAATCTGCGAATTTTCCCCTTTCCTCAACCGCCAAAATTCGCAAAATCTGTACCAGTCGACCACAGAGCGCGGTTTTTATTCCAGGTAAAGAGAACTCTCCTTATACTGTTCAATCGCATAGCGGATAAGAACGCCGATAATTGCGGCAACGGGTACGGCAATCATCAGACCGAGAAAGCCGAGAAGGACACCGCCGGCAAGCAGGGCAAACATTACCCAGACCGGGTGCAAACCGACATTGTCGCCAACCAGTTTGGGCGTAAGAAAATTGCCTTCTATGAATTGCCCGACCATAAAGACGGCCACCACCTGGGCAATCGGCCCCCAAGAATCAAATTGCGCCAACGCTATTCCCATACTGACCACAAAACCGGAAATGCTTCCGACATAGGGGATAAAAGAAATCAGCCCGGCAATAAAACCGACCAAAACGCCAAGCTCAAGGCCGACCAGATACAAACCGCTGGCATAAAACGTACCGAGCAACACACAAACGCTTAACTGTCCGCGGATAAAACCGGCCAAAATACGGTCAATCTGTTTGGCAAGATTGCGAATGGTATCTTTATATTTTTCCGGCAGCAATTCGTCAACATTCCCCAAAAAGCTATGCCAGTCGCGCAACATATAAAAAGCCACAACCGGCGTAATCAGCAACAAAGACAAAAGATTCACCAAAGCAAATCCGCCGCTGACCAGCTTTTGCATCACCGAACCGGCAAGCTTCATGCTGTTGGCCAAATTGCCGCGGATATACTCGCGGACTTTGTCCGCCTGCAATCCCGGAAACTTATCCTGAAGCTCAATAAAAAACGGCTCAATCCGCTTGGCAAAATTCGCGGCATATTCGGGAACTGCCGACAAAAAGCGTCCGACCTGTTCGTCAATAACCCCAATCAGCAAGGCCAAAGCCGGCGTCAGAATGATAAACACCAGCAGCATAACCAAAACCGTCGCCAAGGCCCGGTTCTTTACTCCGGCTTTTTGCAGCTTGGTCGTAAACGGATCAAGCAGATAACCGATGATTATACCGGCCACAAACGGCAGCAACACCGAGCGCAGCACATAAAACAACAAACAAAAAATCGCCAGCATCGTCAGCCAGAACATCCAGTTGCGATTTGCCCTTTTGTATACTGCCATAGCTTATCCTTATTTTTTTGAAATTACATAAAAACCGTCATACGACTGCAGTTGCAGCCCGCGGCTGCCCAATACCTGTTCCAGACGATCAAGCCCGCCGGCATATTCCATGCGGAACTGAACCCGGCCTGCCCCCATGGCGTCTTCTTTGACCGATTTGACATAAGGAGCCTTTCGCAATTCGTTCTGCAACCGCAGCCAATCGCCGACCGAAGGATATTCATACAAAACCAGCATTTCATAAGTCCGCCGGTCTTCTTCCAGATTATAGCGTTTTATCCGCTCGGAAATAACGCCCTTAACCTTTTTGACTGCCGCCTCCAGCGTCGTTTCGTCATTGCCGCCGTCCACCGACACCGTCTGCTCGATCCCGCCGCGTCCGGAAGGCGCAAAAATCTTGACCGACACGCCGCCGGGACGATACGCGGCATCAAGAATATAAACCTCGTCCGCCTTATAGCTGCGAGACAGCCACTCCAGCGTTGCACCGTCAAACTCCAAAGCTTTGCCGCTGCTCAGCATTTCCTGGTTCGCGCCGGTCGCCTCAACCACCTGATACTCGACAAACCCGCCGGACTTGTCGCTTTTCTCCCAAGCGGCGCGCCACAGGTTCTCCGGCTCCCACAACAGCGTTTTGCCGCTCTCGGCTTCATGAAACACCGGAATGATTACGGCACGAAAGCCGCCGTTTTCCGTAAAAGGAATCCCTTTCTCATTCAGATAACGGCGCAAAACGTTTTCATTAAAACTGACCTTGAGTTCCGCCATATAGCGGACATCGGAAACTTTTTCGGAAATAACCGAAACTTCTTTGACAAAGTTCAAAATCTGGTTGTCATTAAGCTCCGAAACCTGACGCACTCCGTCAGCGGTGGTAATCTTTTTCAAAAGATTAATCAACCCTTGGCGATTGGCCGCCACCATTGCCTTTTCACGGGCTTTGGCAGCGTCTTTGTCCACCACGTCGACCACCACGTCGGCCTCATATATTCCGTCAGCATGCGCCGGAGCCGAAAGCCCGAGCAGCAAAAGCGGAAAAATAAGCCAGAACCTTGTCAAAAAAACCTCCTAACCGACAATTTCCACTTCGCTGAAAAAGAATTCGATTTCCCGGGCGGCACTCTCCGGAGAGTCCGAACCGTGAACCGTATTCTGATTAATGGAAAGAGCATAGGTCTTGCGGATAGTCCCCTCCTCGGCTACGGCCGGATTGGTCGCCCCCATAATCTTGCGATACAGGGCGATCGCGCCGTCTGCTTCCAGAACCTGAACCACCACCGGACCGGAAGTCATAAACTCGACCAAACCGGAAAAGAAAGCCTTTCCCTTGTGTTCGGCATAAAACTCTTCCGCAAACTGCGGCGACAGGCGGATTCGCTTCTGAGCCACGATTCGCAGACCGGCTTCTTCAATCATCGCATTGACTTTGCCGGTAATATTTCTGGCCGTCGCATCCGGTTTGATAATAGAGAGTGTTCTTTCCATGATGTTTCCTTTTTTTCGATTTTTCCAATTATCGGTAATATATTACAATATTTTCAATAAGCAAAGTTTTTTATACCAATTTTTCCAAGTTTTTACAATTTTGATAGACTTTTTAATCCAAAGAGAGTAAACAAAAATAAAAATTCACATCAAATTAAGGAACTGAAACATGTCTGAAAACAGTTACATTGAAGGCATTTTTGCCAAAGCGCGCCGACATGACAAAACTATCGTCCTGCCCGAAGGCGAAGACGAACGGGTCTTGAAAGCGGCGCATTTGATTCGCAAACAGCAAATCGCCAAACTGGTTATTCTGGGCGATGTCGAAAGCATCAACGCCCACTTTGCCAAACAAGGCTGGGATCTGGACGGCATCACCCTGATCGATCCGGCCAAATCCGATCGTCTGGGAGCCTATGCCGAACTGCTGTACAACCTTCGCAAAGAAAAGGGGCTCTCCCGCGAAGATGCTGCCAAACTGGCTCTCAACGCCAATTATTTCGGAACGCTGATGATCAAGTCCGGCGATGCCGACGGCATGGTTTCCGGCGCCAACCACTCCACGGCCGATACCGTGCGCCCGGCCCTGCAAATCATCAAATCCGCCCACAAAGACCGCGGCGTTTCTTCAATGTTTATCATGGTCTGCAACAATAAGCCTTACTACCTTTCCGATTGTGCCATCAACATTAACCCAAGCGCCAAAGAATTGGCAGACATCGCCTTGGAAAGCGCAGAAAGCGTCCTGCAGTTCGGTGACACGCCGCATATCGCCATGTTGTCCTATTCGACTTACGGCTCAGGCAAAGGCGAAGGCGTAGACAAAGTCAAAGAAGCGACCAGACTGGCCAAAGAAGCCCTCAAAGCTCCCGAATACGCCGGCAAAGGAATTACTCTCGACGGAGAATTGCAGGCCGACGCGGCTTTAGACGTTGCCGTCGCCAATAAAAAAGCGCCTGGTTCCGATGTTGCCGGACACGCCAATACGCTGATTTTCCCAAACATTGAAGCCGGAAACATCGGCTACAAGCTTCTCCAGCGCCTGGGCGGCGCCGAATCTTACGGCCCGATGCTTCAGGGGCTGAACGCCCCGGTCAACGACCTGTCGCGCGGCTGTTCGGCCGAAGACATCGTCGGGCTGGTCGCCATTACCGTTTTGCAATCTGTTAAATAAAAAGAGGTCTGTTTATGAAAATCTTAGTTTTAAATTCCGGTTCATCTACCCTGAAATACCAGCTGTTTAACGTCAACGGCGACAATTATGAAATCATCTGCAAAGGCAATGCCGAACGCATTGCCCGCGATGCCTCCTTTGTCGGCATAAAATACGCCGATGGCACCAAAAAAGAAGTCAGCGTTGACCTGCCGGACCACAACACGGCTCTGAACGAAATCTTCAAACTGCTGTTAGACGGCGTCATCGGCAGCCTCGGCGACATCCACGCCATCGGACACCGCATTGTCCAGGGCGGCGCTGTCTTCAAAGCCTCGGCGTTGATTGATGACGAAGTTATCCGCCAGATTGAGGAACTGGCCGTTCTGGCTCCGTTGCACAATTATGCCGCCGCTCTGGTAATCCGGGCTGTCAAGGGCGAATTGCCGAATGTTCCGCAAGTTGCCGTTTTTGACACCGCTTTTCATCAGACCATGCCGGCCGAAGCCTATACCTACGCCCTGCCGCTTGAACAACGCAACAAATACAAAATCCGCCGTTACGGCGCTCACGGCACTTCGCATAAGTTTGTTGCCGAAAGAACCGCGGAAATCGTCGGCAAAAACAGCAAAATCATTACCTGCCACATCGGCAGCGGCGCTTCGATTACCGCCGTCAAAGACGGCATCTGCATCGATACGTCCATGGGCCTGACCCCGTTGGCCGGTATCATCATGGATACCCGCTGCGGTGACATTGACCCCTATATTCCGCTCTATATCATGAAAACACAAGATCTGACACCGGAACAAGTCAATGAAATGCTCAACAAAAAGAGTGGCAAATACGGCCTGAGCGGCTACAGCGATTCACGCGATTTTGAAGCCGCCTACCTGCGCGGCGAAACCGCAGCCATCGAAGGCATGAAATGCTACATTTACAGCATTGTCAAATTTATCGGCAGCTATATTGCCGCCATGGGCGGGGTCGACGCTATCGTCTTTACGGCGGGGGTCGGCGAGAACTCACCCTTGGTTCGCAAACTGGTTTTGGAACGCCTGAGCTATCTTGGCATTGAGATTGACGAAGAAAAGAACGGCATCCGCGGCGAAGAAGCCGAAATCACCAAACCCGGCTCCAAAGTCCGTGCCTTTGTCATTCCGACCAATGAAGAATTGGCCATTGC
>UQFU01000093.1 GCA_900540425.1 uncultured Alphaproteobacteria bacterium | reverse complement strand
TGGCCAACATCCTTGCCACCAAATATCTGACCGACAATTACAACCGCCTGGCGCTGGAATGGGCTCAAAACGCCGCCCGGCGAAACAATAACGCCAGTTCCCGCTGGACAGCCGGAATAGCAGCCTGGCGCCTGAAAGAATATAAAACAGCGGCATCGGAATTTTCCCGGGTTTCCGCAGCCAGCCGCGATGACGAATGGATAAGCTCCGCCGGCGATTTCTGGGCTTCCCGGGCATATCAAAAACAAAAAAATTCTTCCCAAAGCAAAACCTGGCTGAAAAAAGCCGCCCGCTACCCGCGGACTTTCTACGGCATCTTGGCAGCCCGTAAACTCGGAGAAATGCCGCATTACAACTGGGAAAAAATATCATATTTCAATGATTTTCAACAAAAAGAAAATCTGGAAAACCTGGTTTCCAACCAGGCGTTGCAACGCATAGTCGCCCTGATATTCACCGGACAGGAAGAACTTGTCCGCCAGGAAATTGGCGCCTGCGGACAATCCCTGAGCAACGCCCGGAAAGAGGCTCTCCTTTTCCTGGCCAGCCACTATCAGATGCACTCCGTCGCCATCATACTCAGCAAAGAATTGACAGACCGCAACGGCAGCCGCAGCTACGATCATGCCGAATATCCCCTCCCGCGGTGGCAGCCGCGCAATGGCTGGAAAATCGACCCGGCTTTGGTCTGGGCGCTCAGCCGTCAGGAATCCTCTTTTCGCCCCTATGCCTCAAGCCCGGCCGGAGCCTGCGGGCTAATGCAGCTTCTGCCCAGTACCGCCGCCTACATCAGCGGCAACAAAAAACTGCGGCAAAACAAATCCCGGCTCTTTACAGCCGAATACAACTTGGAACTCGGACAGGAATATGTATCTTACCTGATGGATAAACCGTTCATCAACGGCAACCTGCTTTATATGATGACCGCTTACAACGCCGGGCCGGGAAATCTGTACAAATGGCTCAAAACCATAAAAGACAACAACGATCCGCTGCTGTTTATGGAAATTATACCTTCGCAGGAAACCCGCATTTATCTGGAACGGGTCATGGCCAATTATTGGATCTATCAGATGCGTCTGAATCAGCCGACCTTAACGCTGGACTTGTTGTCCGATGACCAATGGCCGGTTATAATCCGCCGTTAATCCTCACTCTGAAACTCCCTTCCGTCCTGCTTTCTGTCCTGAACCAAGCCGAAAACTCCGAAAAATTCTCAACAAATCAGATATCGCAATCTCTGCCGACGGAAAATACCCTGCCTCCTCTTGATTTTCGACCGCAAACGCCATTTGCCTTAACAGAAAAAAACCCGCCGAAGCGGGCTTTCTCAAATTTACTTAAATGATGGCACAATATGGATTTCCACCCGGCGGTTTTTCGCCCGGTTTTGCGGAATAGGCACGTCATCCCGATCACGGTTAGGATACTTCGGCGCAACATCATACAAGCCAACGGCCCGCAGCCGGATCCGGGGAATCCCGCGGCTCTCAAAAAATCTGACCACCGCCGCCGCCCGCGCTGACGACAACTCCCAATTCGAGGGATATTGCGGACTGCTGAACGGCTGATCGCTCGTATGCCCGGAAATTTCAAAGTTAAACGAATTGTAACGTTCGGTATTTAACGTTGCCGCAACCTTCTTCAAAACCGGAATAACCGGCTCACGCAGCTTGGCCGAGCCGTAATCAAACATAAAATCCCCGTCAAATTCAAGAACCACGCCTTGAGAATCTGTCCCCAAAGAAACCTCATTGCCGACGCTCAACGACTGAATATCGTCTGTCAGCTCAACCAACATCATTTCAATCGGACGCTGAACATCGCGTTTTCCGACTCCTTCGTTCATTCCGGCCTGAATTTGTTCAAACAAGGCAGCATCAATTTTGGAAACGCCGGCCATCATTACAAAAAAACACAGCAACAGCGTCACCATATCGCCGTAAGTCGACATCCAGTCTTCATCTATCGCCGCAGGGGGTTTTCGTTTCATAATTGCCTCGCCTATGCATTTCCGGAAGGATTGTTCAGATCCCGGTCAATCGAAAATTGCTCCTGAACATCAACAAAGGAATTTATCTTGTCCTGAATATAACGCGGACTTTTGCGCTCCGCCAGTAAAACCAGCCCTTCCATCTGCAAAACATTTTTAAAAAGGCTGACGTCATTACGTGCGGCTAATTTGGTCGAAAGCGGAATAAACACCAAACGGGCCAGAATAATGCCGTAAAAAGTCGTAATCAATGCTACCGCCATACTTGGTCCGATAGCTGCCGGATCCCCCCCCATATTTCCAAGCATAATAACCAAACCGATTAAGGTTCCCAACATACCGAATGCCGGTGAATCGCCACCCATTTTTTTTAGGGCATCTGTTATTTTCGCATCCCGGGCCGCCTTAGATTCGAGCATATGTTCTAAAATCTGCTTAATCTCCGCCCCGGTATATCCGGTCACTACCAAATCTGCCCCTGCCGCCAGAAAAGGATCCTCCTCGCGTAACTTGTCGCTGATTTCATTTTCCAGTCCCTGCAAACCGCTTTTCTGAACAATATAAGCCCAGCGGACGATTCGTCCGACCTCGTCTTTTAGTGATTTTTCAGAATCGGGATGACGCTTAAACGCCTCAAGCATAGTCCGCAAGGCCGAAAAAGCCGTTTTCGGCTCAAAAGAAATAAACAGCGCGGCAAACGTTCCGCCCAAAACCACTAAAACACTCGGAAAATCAATAAAGCTCTCCGGCCGGTCAGTCGCGGCCAAAATAGACCCGACGATCAGAGCGAAGCCCATAATAAAAGACGCTATTGCACCTACAGACATTTTGAAATTTCCTTTTCTTGCGTATTTCAGATTCTTCTTTTGACGATATTATGGCGCAAATAAGTTAAAATTTTATCAAATTGCAAAAATTATGCTATTTAGACTTCCCTGGTTTGACATAAGCCACGGCAGAATGCTCCTCACAATAGGTCTGTCCGATTTTGACCTTTTTGCCGCAGAAATGAAAATTATCGTCCTTAGGATCGCCCAACGGCCACCGACAGGTATGATTGTCCAATTCCATCAGAGAAACGGCCTTTGCACTTTTTTCCAAATCAGACTTGAAACATTCTTTGGTTTCCTCTTTCCGGCTTTCTTTCTTTTCAGAATTTTTTTCTGCAGTCACCACCGACGGTTTGGCCGTTTTGGCTTCTTCTTTGACCGCCGGTTCGGAAACAGCCTTCGGACTTTCCTTCTCGGCCCGCGGAGCCTTGTCTTTCAAAGCAGGCTTATTATCCGCCGCATGTTCCTCGTCCCCGTCCTTCTTTTTAATCGGAGACGGCCGGCCTGACAAGCCGAGACGGTGAACCTTTCCGACAATCGAATTTTTGGAAACGCCGAGCTTTTTTCCGATTTCGGCGGTTGTCAGCCCCTGTTTCCACATCGTTCTCAAATCCTCAACCATTTGATCTGTCCAAGCCATCTTTACTACTCCTATAGAAATATTTTGATGCTTTTTATAATATTTTATTAATTTTCCCAAGTCTAGCGATATTCACAATTTATCACTTTTTTTTTGTAATTTTTTGAATTATATTCCATAGCAATAATAAAAGAAGGAGAATAGTTATGAAAAAATACCGTCTGGAACTTTTCACGGCTCTTTGCAGCCTGGCTTTGTCAGCTTCCCCGGTTTTTTCGTCCGAAGTAAAAATCGGCGGAGACAAAAACGTTGAAACGGCCTTAAGCATTTACAACAATAACCTTGCCTTCGTTAAGGACACGAGGCGGATTGAACTGCCGGCCGGCAAATCGGTCATTGCCTTTGAAGGAGTCGCCAGCCGCATTAAAGCGGAAACGGCCATGCTGCAGGGCAAAGGCATCACCGTTTTGGAACAAAACTATGACTACAACCTCCTGACCCCGGCCAACATTCTTGAAGAATCTGTCGGAGAAACCGTAAAAACCGCAGTCACCGACCCCGAAACCGGAAAAGATATTTTTGATACCGCCGAAATCGTAACTTCTAACTACGGTTCCCCGGTTCTCAAATTCAGTTACGGATATGAAACCAAATTTCCCGGGCGCATTATATATAACCGACTGCCGGACAACCTCAGAACCCAGCCGACCTTGGTTATCAGCCTCAACAACAAACAGACCGGAAACCAGGATCTGGAACTGGCTTACCTGACCAACGGCATCAGCTGGAAAACAGACTATATCGCCGAAATCACCGGCAAAAATGAACTGACGCTGAACGGCTGGGTCACGCTGCAGAACAATTCCGGCACCGACTATAAAGATGCCAAAGTACAGCTCATCGCCGGAAATATTAACCAAATCAACCCCGCCCCGGACATCCAGCCGCGAAACATGATGCTTGCCAAAGGCATGGCCGATGCCGTTACCATCGAAAGTACCGCCGTTCCGAGCCGTGAAGCGTTGTCCGACTATTATCTCTATACGCTTCCCAACACCACAACCATCAAAGACAAACAAACCAAACAAGTCAACCTGATGACCAAAAATCAGGTCAAATTCAGCAAGGAATACAAGTTGGTTTCGCCTTTTTATCTTAACTTATATACCAATTCCGACGAATTTACCCGCGAAAACCCCAACGTGATTTTCAAAATTGCCAACAATGCCGATTCGCACCTTGGCGAACCGCTTCCGGGAGGAATCATCCGCCTTTACCAAAATGACAAGAGCGGCAATTTGCAGTTCATCGGCGAAAATAAAATCGAACACACCGCCGTTAACGAAAAAATCGAACTTGAAACCGGCAAGGCTTTCGATATCACCGTTTCAGGAAAAATCACCAAAAACGAACCCCTCGGCAAGGATATTCGCGAATTTGCCGTTGAAATAAAATTTGAAAACGCCAAAGACGAGATTTCCGAAATCGTCTTCGAGCAAGACTTCGGCAATACCGTTTCGTTGTTGTCGGAAAACATCCGCAGCGAAAGCAAAAACGCCAATACCCGGGTATGGCGCTTTAATTTGGAACCGCATTCCGATCAAACCCTGACATTCAGCGTCAGAATTTCCGGAAAACAATAATGAAGAGGCTTTTGCTGGTTTTTCTCGGCATCCTTTTGCCCTCGCTGGCTTCGGCCGCGGCTTCCGATTACCGGAAATTTTTCCGGGTCGATTTGGAACAGCCGCTGCCGATGCTGGCAGAGTTAAAGCAAAAATACCAAACGGAAGACATATATGACAAGCATTATGATTATTCCTGGAATATCGGCAACCGTTTTGACCAGGCTTTTCGCGACATCATAAAATCTTACGGCACTTCGGAAAAACGCCTCAAACCGGAATACGAAGACCGTTTGCTCGAAATGCTGGCCATGATGCCCAAAGAAACTTACCAGTATATCGGTCCTTATTTGCACACTGTTCCCGGCATGTCGGAGAAAATTCTCAATCTCCCCGGTATTAAGGAAACCAAAAACAAATTCCCCGAACGGATTGACCCGCGTTTCAGAAACATCGCAGGACTGGAATTCCTTTCGCCGTCGCTGTATTTTACCCTGATGCCCGAAGCCTGGCCCGAAAACCGAAAAGTTATCGAAAAGCCGATTCCGACCAGCCGCCCGCCCAAAGCGCCGTATAACGAAAAGTTCTTTGACGGCCTGCAAAAACTGGTACCGCCTTCGGCCTATAACCCACAGCAAGCCGCCGA
>UQFU01000092.1 GCA_900540425.1 uncultured Alphaproteobacteria bacterium | reverse complement strand
GGCTGTAAGGCAACTAATAAAAAAATCTCCCGTTTCAAACGGGAGATTTTTTATGGCCTAAGCACATTTACAGCAGCCGGCTTTTGTCAATTGCGGCCTTGACAAAGGATACAAAAAGCGGTGCCGGGTCAAAAGGTTTGGATTTCAGTTCCGGATGAAACTGTACGGCAACAAACCATGGGTGGTCCGGAATTTCTACAATCTCGGGCAATCTGCCGTCGGGAGATTTTCCGGTTATGACCATACCCGCCTTTTTCAGGACATCGGCATATTTCATATTTACTTCGTAACGATGGCGATGGCGCTCGGAAATCTTATCCGTTCCATAAATCTTATAAGCCAGGGAATTTTTATCCAAAACGCAAGGATAAGCCCCTAACCGCATGGTTCCGCCCAAATCTCCGTCATGTTTGCGGGTTTCTTTGCCGCCGTCTTTTTCCCATTCGGTCATCAGTCCGACGACAGGTTCGCAATCGGGGCGTAATTCCGTGGTATAAGCATTTTTGATGCCGACGACATTCTGCATGGTTTCTATTACTGCCATCTGCATACCGTAACAAATCCCCAGATACGGGACTTTATGCTCGCGGGCATATTTGACGGCAGCAATTTTGCCGTCAGTTCCGCGTTGCCCAAAGCCGCCGGGAACCAAAATGGCGCTCACATCGTTCAAATATTCGGCAGGATCGCCCTTTTCTAAAAGTTCCGAATCAATCCATTTGACTTTCACCTTGTATTTGTTGGCAATTCCGCCGTGGGTCAAGGCTTCGGCCAAAGACTTGTAGGCCTCCAAAAGCTGGGTGTATTTGCCGACGACGGCAATACGGACTTCGCCTTCCGGATGTTTGATGACATCGACGATATGTTCCCATTTGCTCAAATCGGGCGCGGTTTTGCAGTCGATGCCGAAATGTTTGCAAACCTGGGTATCCATTCCCTCGTGCGAATAAGAAATCGGCACCTCGTAAATGCTGCTGACATCAAGAGCCGGAATGACGTTTTCCTCGCGAATGTTGCAAAACAGGGCGATTTTGCGTTTTTCGTTTTCCGGAAGCGGTATCTGCGAACGGCAAAGCAGCATATCGGGCTGGATTCCATATTCCTGCAATTTTTTCACCGAGTGCTGGGTCGGCTTGGTTTTGAGTTCGCCGGCCGTCGGAATATAGGGCAACAGCGTCACATGGATAAACATGGCCCGCTCCCGCCCCAGGTCATAAGCCACCTGGCGGATTGCCTCCAAATAAGGCTGGCCTTCGATATCGCCAACCGTACCGCCGATTTCGCACAACACAAAATCTTCATCATGCAGGTCAGAAAGAATAAAATCTTTGATTTCATTGGTAACATGGGGAATAACCTGAATGGTTGCGCCCAAATAATCGCCGTGACGCTCTTTTTCAATCACGCGGGAATAGATTTTTCCGGTGGTTACGCTGTCGGTCTTATGGCAGGAAACGCCGGAAAAACGTTCATAATGCCCCAGGTCGAGGTCGGTTTCGGCACCGTCGTCGGTTACAAAAACCTCGCCGTGCTGATATGGGCTCATGGTTCCGGGGTCAACGTTCAGGTACGGGTCAAGTTTGCGCATTCTGACCTTGAAGCCCCGGGCTTGGAGAATCGAAGCCAGAGAGGCTGAAGCCATTCCCTTCCCCAAAGAAGAGACGACACCGCCGGTAATAAAAATAAATTTAGCTTTTTCAGGGAGTTTCTTTTCGTTTTTCAGTACATCGGACATTAAATTTTCCTCGAATTAAAGTGACAAAGGCGCTTTCCGAAGAAACGCGCCTTTATTTTCGGTTAGTCGCTGCATCTATTTTCCGGCGACCGGAGCTTCCGGAACATCAGGAACAGTCTGCTGCACCGGCGCCGGGGTTTCGGCGATGCTGTCAATGAGTGATTTATTGCCGGTATTGCGCCCTTTATAATAAAAAGAGAGCGAAATACTGGTAATGATAAAAAGCGTGGCCAGAATTGCCGTTGTCCGGGTCAGGAGATTGCCGGTTCCGCGGGCGGTAAGAAAATTGCTGGCGCCGCTGCCGCCGCCAAGCCCGTCAAGCGCACCGCCTTCGGAACGCTGCAGCAAAATGACAGCCACCAAAAAGATCGCAATCAGCAGGTGTATGACTAATAAAACTGTTCCCATTATTTTTTCCTTATCCTCTTAAATTAACAACCGGAATTTTTGGCGATGGCAATAAAATCAGCCACTTTCAGGCTGGCACCGCCGATGAGGGCGCCGTCGACATCAGGCAAAGACAAAAATTCTTTGGCATTGCCCGGTTTTACGGAACCGCCGTACAAAATGCGCATTTTGTTGGCATTGCCTTTGCCGAGCTTTTTGGCCAAGACCTTGCGGACGGCAGCGTGAACTTCTTCAACATCGGCCGCGGTCGGGGTTTTTCCGGTACCGATGGCCCAAACCGGCTCATAAGCAATAACGGTATCGGCAGCAGTCGAATCATCGGGAACGGAGCCCATAATCTGCTGACTGCAAACATCAATCGTTTTGCCCGAATCGCGCTGTTCGAGGGTTTCGCCGATGCAAATAACGGTTTTTAGGCCGGCGGCATGCGCTGCAACCGCCTTTTTGTTAATCAACTCATTGCTTTCGCCGTGATCGGCACGTCTTTCGGAATGGCCGAGAATAACATACTGGCAGCCAATGTCTTTCAGCATTTCGGGGCTGATATCGCCGGTATGGGCGCCTTTGACATTATAATGCGCATCTTGGGCACCGAGGGCGACTTTGGCGCCGCGCAACGCCTTTTTGACGCTGGTTAAAAGCGTAAACGGCGGACAGACCAGAAATTCGCATTCCGGTTTTCCCATCGCCTTGACTTCGGCGGCAACGCCCTTAGCCAATTCTACGCCATCTGCCAGCAAGCCGTTCATTTTCCAGTTGCCGGCAATCATTTTCTTTCTTGCCATGGTTATTTTTCCTTTCAAAATTCTCAGATGATGTCCTTTTAGCACAGCAAAATAAATTTTGCCAGCTAAAAAAACTTTTCAACACGAATATTTATAAGATTGCATAAATTAATAAATTGGCACTATAATCGCCTAACTTTAATATTAAACTCTTATAACAGGATTGGGTTCTATGATTGGGAAAATTAGAAATATTCAGGATTCATGGTTTATGAAAGGCATTTTGATCCTGACGGCACTCAGTTTCATGTCTTTGTTCGGCATTTCGGGCTATCTCGGAAGCGCCGCCCAAAACAAAACGGTTATCAAGGTTGATGACATTGTCATTACTCAAAATCAAATTTCCCAGGAATTGAACCGGGAGATTCAGACTGCGCACAAAATGTTCGGCGAAAATCTTGAAATTAACGACAATATGCGCAACGCCCTGTTGCAAAACATTGTTCAAAAAGAACTTTCCAACGCCATTTTGAAAAAAACTGCCGAAGACAACAACGTTAAAATCAGTTTCGGGCTGATTCAGCAGATTATCCGCAGCATGCCCGATTTTCGCGATGCAGAAGGAAACTTTAACGCGCCGTTGATGAAGCAGGCGCTGAGCGCCGCCGGCTGGTCTGAAGAAATGTACATCAATACGCTGAAAGGCGACATTATTAAACAGCATTTGGTTCAAAATCCGGCGCTGATGGTTAACGTTCCCGAGTTTATGGCGGAATACATCAACAAAATCAACAATCAGAAAAAAGTGTTCAAATACATTGTCATTAATCCCGAGGATATGAAAATCGACCGCAAGATATCTGAGGACGAGCTGGAGCAATATTATAACGATTTTGCCAACCAATTTATTGAACCGGAAAAACGCGACGTTTCTTTTTTGAGCTTTTCCATTGAAGACGCGGCCGGGAAAATCAATCCGAGCAAAGAAGAAATAAAGCAATATTTTGATGAAAACGTTACCCAGTTTGTAACGCCGGAAAGAAGAACCGTGCTGCAAATGGTTTTTGAGAATGAAGAAGCGGCGCAAACGGCATGGGAGAAACTCAAGGCCGGCGAGGATTTTTACGCCGTTGCCGCAAGCGACGCCAAACAGAGCAAAGCAGACACCGAACTGGGAGACGTTTCCCAAGATATGCTGATTGCCGACATGGGAGAAGCGGTTTTCAACCTTAAACAAGGTGCCTTTACGGCTCCGGAAAAGTCCGAATTTGGCTGGCATATTATGAAAGTAACCGGTATCAAACCAATGCAAAAGACGCCGGAAGCCGTTGCCTATAAGCAGATTGTCGACACTTTGCGCAAAGAAAAATCTTATGAAGCAGCCGACGAACTGGCGACGGAAGTTGAAGACCAAATCGGCAGCGGAAAAACGCTGGCAGAAATCGCCGAGAGCCTGAAAACCCCAATTCATAAAGCCAAAGGACTGGGAGAAAACGGAAATTATCAGCAGGCTCCCGCCCGTTTTGCCGGGTTAGTCAAGAGCCAGGATTTTGTTGACAATGCATTTTCTTACAATATCGGCGAAGTCAGCCAGGTTTTTGAAACCGACGAAGGTTTTGCAGTTATGGTTGTCGACAAGATACAAGAAGCCCGTCAGCAAAGTTTGAACGAGGTTAAGCCTGAAATTGTCAAGATGTGGGAAAATAACGAAAAAGCGGCCATTGCCCAAGAAATTGTCAATGACGTGACCAATGATTTGGAAAACGGGGACAGCATTGACGAAATTGCCGGACGCTTCAAGCTTCCGCTCAAGACTACCAAGCCCCTCACCCGTTCGGAAAGCTTTGCGGGGTTGTCACCATTGCAGATGCAGGAATTGTTCAAAGAAGGTTTGGACAATCCGAAGGTCATCAAGCTCGGAGAAGAACAGATTATTGCGGTTAACACCAAGGTAATCAACAGCAAAGCCAAACCTTCGCGGGGCGACTTAATCAGCACCCGTTATCAGGCGAGCGTTGCCCTTTCGCAAGATATGGCCCAACAGCTGATTAATGATTACGGTACCAATTACCGCATCAAGGTAAAATACAAAAATGTCGGATTGGCCGATTAATTTGAAAGCCTCTCATTGGAGAGGCTTTTTTTTAGTTATTGTCAATTTTTGAAATTGAGGTTTGCCACAAAGCCTTCATATCTTCGGCATGGCGGCGGGTCATCTTCATAATGCAGTCAGCCTGATGATAAGAAGGGCTGCTGCCGTCATACTGCGAATAAGTCTGCGCATAGAGCGAGCAATAACGGTTGCGATAGCTGACCCAGGTATCCAGCATATCCTTAAAATTTCCTTTAAACATGCCGTTGCCGTTATTCCAGGCGCTGAATTTGGGATTAGAAGAAAGCTTCTGATAAAGGCCGTCTATCTCTGCCACATCGCGTTTGGCTTCTTCCAGATAGCATTTGGCATAGCCGTCGTCTTTGTTATTTGAAGAATTAAGGCAAGCAAAATAATCTTTGCTTTGAGCCGATGCCGAAGCCGCGTTCAGCGCAACGGCCGCACCTAACACGATACCAAACAAGTTTTTCATTTTTTTCCCCTGACCTGACATTAAAAACAGCCGATTTTTAAACTTAAACGTCTAAAATTTAGTTTAATATACCGCAGGAGATTTAATATTGGATTAATGAAATTAAAATAAGCAATATAAAAAATGCTTGCAAAATTTAAAAAAAACGTTAACTTAAGTTTGTTAGCAGAATCGGGACATAGCTCAGCCTGGTAGAGCGCTTGCTTTGGGAGCAAGATGTCACAGGTTCGAATCCTGCTGTCCCGACCAATTTGATTATCCCTGCGCCCTTAGCTCAGCTGGATAGAGCAACAGCCTTCTAAGCTGTG
>UQFU01000091.1 GCA_900540425.1 uncultured Alphaproteobacteria bacterium | reverse complement strand
CGGTCAAAATGGGGGGGGGAAATTCCGCAACCCCCGCCGCCCGCCAAAATAATGGAAGGGGCCGCCGCGGCCGCAGTTGGGTCGGCATGGAGGGCAATCTGTTTATGTCCTTGGGGATTGAAGTTCCCCTGGCTTGGCCGGGGCAGTTGATTTTTATCGTAACCTTGGCATTGGCGCAAAGCATTCTGAAACTTTCCCCCGCCGAAGACGTGCGTATAAAATGGCCGAATGACGTTTTGGTGCGTGGCTGCAAAATTTCCGGAATATTGCTGGAAAAAGGCGAGGGCGGCTATGTCATTGCCGGCATTGGGGTAAATATTGCCGCGGCACCGGATTTGCCAGGGCAATCCTATTCGGCAGTCAGCTTGCGTGAAGCGGGAATTCTGACCGAAAGGGTCGAATTTTTGAAACTGTATTTAAGCTGTTTTGATGAGCTTTGGGACAAATGGCGCAATGAAGGTTTTCTTCCGTTGCGGGAAATGTGGCTGAGTTTGGCCGCCGGCCTTAGAACGGAAATAAAAATCGTGCAGGAACAAACCGAAAAAAGAGGAATTTTTTCCGGCGTTGACGAAAATGGTTTGCTGCTGCTGGAAAAAAACGGAAAAATTGAAAAAATCAGCGCCGGAGATGTGTTTTTTGAAAAAGGAAATAATTAATATATGAATGAATTGATGAATGAGGGACTGCATTTTGCAGCCCTGGGCGGTGCCGAAAAAGTCGGCATGAATATGTATGCCTATATGGTTGACGGCAGAATAATCGTCGTTGACTGCGGATACGATTTTTTGAATGATGACTTTCCGGGAATTGAACTTGGCTTCGCCGACGCGTCGTTTTTGGAAAATAACCGGGAATATATTGACGCTTTGTTTATTACCCACTCGCACGAAGACCACTTTGGCGCCGTCGCCCATGTCTGGCCGCGGTTGAGATGTCCGGTTTATGCTACTGATTTTACGATTGCCCACATTTTGCCCCGTTTGCATGAATATAAGCTGGACGGCGAGGTGGAGATACACTCGGTTAATGAAAATCCGATCGTAAAACTGGAGAATTTTGAAGTTGAGTTTGTGCCGGTAGTCCACTCTCTGCCTGAGAATTCGGCGCTAATGATCCGAACCAAATACGGCAATGTTTTTCATGCCACCGACTGGCGTTTTGACGATTGCGGCATTGAGTTTATGAAAACCGATTACAAACGAATGGAAGAGATCGGGCGCGAAGGGGTAGATCTCTATGTCGGCGATTCGATTCTGATGGCGCATGCCCAAGCCGAACCCTCCGAGCTCGAAATCCGCAAAAGCCTGATGGAATTGGTGCCAAAATTCAAAAATACGCTGGTAGCCACCTGTTTTTCATCAAATATCGCGCGAATGCAAAGTCTGGTTATGGCGGCCGATGCCGCGGGCAGAACCGCGGTCATTTCCGGCATGAGCCTGATGCAGAACATGAATATTGCCAAAGACTGCGGCTATCTGAAAGACCTGCCGCCTTATGTCGAAGCCAAACAGGCGGCGGATATTCCTTTGGACAAGATGCTTTATATCTGTGCCGGGTCTCAGGGCAATTACCGCAGCGGGCTGACCCGCCTGGTCAACGGCGAAAATAAGGATATCAAACTCGGCAAGGGTGATGCGATTATTTTCTCTTCGCAGATTATTCCCGGCAATGAAGAAAAAATCGAGCGAATGCAGGAAAAATTGCGCGATGCCGGCGTTGAGGTCATTTCTTCTGAAGAATACTTGGTTCACACCTCCGGCCACGGCTGTCGCGACGACATCAAAAAAATGTTTGAAATCCTCAAGCCCAAGGCGGTTATTCCCGTGCACGGAGACAAACGCGACATTCGCAAACAAAAACGTTATGCCGAAGAACTCGGAGTCCGCGACGTGATCGTCGTCCGAGACGGAGACGTCGTCCGGCTGCTGAACGGCAGCGCCGAAATCGTCAGCGAAGTTCCGACCGGCCACTTGGGCGTAGACCGCAACCAGATAACCGATCTGAATTCTCAGCTGATTAAAAACCGCAAGCGGATTGCGTATAATTGCATCCTGTTTATCAGCGCTGTTCTGAATGAAAAATGGCAACTGGAAGATTTGCAGATAAGCTCCATTGATATTTTGGAAGAAAACGCCTGGAACGAATTGGCTGCCAAAATCGGTGAAGATGTCAAAAAGTCCCTTCCTGCCGAAATTGTCAAGCTTAATTACCGGGAAACGGCCGTAAGCGAATATATCCGCGCCAAAATCCGCAAACAGGTATATAAGGCCACGGATATCAAACCGGTAACTTTTATGCATTTTTACAAAAAGGCGTTGCCTGAAGAAAATGAAGTTTGCAGTTTTGAAAAAAAATGAAGTGTGAAATTTGATTATTTCAATTAATAATCTGCATTAAGGCAAAAAATATATTGCAAATTATCAGGAAAGGATAATATACTTAAAACGAGCAGAAGCTCAGAGGTCTGAAAGCCTATGTTACAGAATTCGGTTTTGCTCGGTTTGAGAAGCCGGATTGCGGCTGTGCAGTCAGACTGCATGGTTTCGGCTGCATGGCCTGCTTTCAGGACTGTGAATAGCGCGAAAAATCCTCATATCCAAGAATTTGGAATTTAAAATTGTTGCAAAGTAATAATTTTGCAATATACTTTGGCTGTTAAGTGTTATGAGGTCTGAAAGCCTTATGTTACAAAACAATATAGACATTTTTAACATTCTCCGTGGAGGATGGGTTCGATATAAGGCATTTTTTTGCGCGAATAAGACCGCTGCGTAACACAGCTTTCAGCTCCTCCGCCTTGCTTATAAGGCGGATTTTTTTTCGAGGAGAATGAGATGGAAAAGCAGCCCCAAAAGAAAAGCATCCGCGGCCGCCAGCCGGACGGCAGTCCGCATCCGGTCGACCTGCATGTCGGACGCCGCATGCGCCTGCGCCGCAACTTGCTCGGTATCAGTCAGGAAACTCTGGCACACAAGCTCGGGTTAACCTTTCAACAGGTTCAAAAGTATGAACGCGGTTTGAACCGCATCAGCAGCAGCCGCTTGTTTGACATCAGCAAAGTTCTGAATGTCCGTGTCAGTTATTTTTTTGATGAAATGGACGAAGACGTCAGCGCCGGTTCGCCGCTTAGCCTGAGCCTGGGGGACGGCAGCAGAAAAACGGCCGACGATGCCGTTGCCGATCCGATGCTTCGCGAAGAGGCGATTACGCTGGTTAATGCTTTTAACAAAATCAAAAATCCGCGTTTGCATCGGCTTATTTATCATCTGGTGCTGACAATGGGAAGCAATGCCGAAAGGGACATCGACGACTATGCCGCCGTTATGTCTTCTTCCTGCGATACCGGCAAATAAATCGTAAAGGTCGTGCCGTTGTAAGAAGTGGACGTCACAGTCAGATTCCCTCGGTGGCGCAGAATAATCTGTTTGGCAATGGAAAGCCCCAGCCCGGTTCCCCTGATGTTAAGGTCTTTGTGTTCCTGCATGCGGTAAAAACGCTCGGTCAGCCGGGTCAGGTCTTCGGGGCTGATTTTGGTGCCTTTGTTATTGACGGAAATAGCAACGGCTTCGCCTGCCGCCACTTTGTGGCTTTTGGAAAGGGGGATGGCCGCAGCCTTGCTGATGCCGATTTTGACTTCGCTCTGGCTGACGCCGTATTTGACCGCATTGTCGGTCAGGTTTTGCAACAGTTGGCGGATTTGGGCTTTGTCGGCGGTAATCTCCGGAACGTTGTCTTCAAAGTCAATTTTGATTTTTATTTTGCGTTCGGCGGCTTTTTGCGACAGGGAGGCGGCAACATCTTCGGCAATTTCCAAAACATCGACGGTTTCATCGGGCCGCTGATCATGATTAAGCTCAATTTTGGAAAGGGAAAGCAGGTTTTCGATTAGCGCCGCCATAAATTCGGCCTGTTCCTGCATGATTTTCAAAAATTGCTCTCGGGCTTTGGCATCGTTTTTGGCTGAAGTTTGCAGCGTTTCGATAAACCCCGAAATAATGGAAAGCGGCGTCCGCAGCTCATGGCTGGCATTGGCCACAAAGTCCGATTGCATTTTTTCGATTTTCATCGACTTGGTCATGTCATAAATTGAAATCACCGCCACGGCGCGCCCTTTGGAAAGCCAGGGCAGCTGCTTGATATGGGCATAAAGCTTCTGGTTTGCCGGTTTTTTTACATAAAAAATCAGGTTCTCGGACTTGCTTTCTTTGTTCAGAACCTTAAACACCGCATTAATAAAGCTGGAGGAGGCAAAAAGCTTTTCGACGTTTTTGTCCGTAACGTTTTTGCCAAACAGCGTCCGGGCCGAAAGATTGGCGCCGAGGATATTGCCGGCCCGGTCAATCATCATAATCGGGTCGGGCAGGCTGTCGAGAACGGCGGTGTCGGAAATGGTCTGGGCTTCCAGAGCGTCGGTTTTGTGTGCCCAAAAACTGTGCATGGCGTTGACGGCATTGACAATCTCGCGGGCATCTTTTTCCGAAAGCGACATGGTCTTCTCGTCAAAATCTCCGCCGGCGGCCAGATTTGAAACGTATTTCTTAATCTGTTGCAGCTCAAAGGTAATCGGAAACAACATCAAAAGGTTAAATACCACTACTGATGCCAGTGAAATGATTGCCAGCAGCGGGCTTATGAGCTTTAAGAGCACCAAAACCATAAACACCAGCGCCGTCGGAGCGGATAAGAACAAAATCCGCGCCACAAACCGGGAATCCCTTTCAATGCTGAAAATGTTGCGGACAAATCGGAACATCGGCGTAACCTATCGTATAAAGTTCAAAAAAATGTGGACGAACCCTTAAAATATAGTATGATACAACAAGTTTAATTTTAATTTAACATAATAGCGTATGACTGAAAAAAAATCGTCGGCCATAACCCCGTTGATGGCCCAATATATGGAAATCAAGAACGAGCATAAGGACTATCTTCTTTTCTATCGCATGGGGGACTTTTACGAACTGTTTTTTGACGATGCGGTAACGGCGTCAAAAGCGCTGGATATTGCCCTGACCAAACGCGGCAAATATGAGGATGCCGATATCCCGATGTGCGGCGTGCCGTTTCATGCCTACGAGAGCTATCTTGCCAAGCTGATTCGCCAAGGCTTCAAGGTGGCAATCTGCGAACAGGTCGAAGACCCCAAAGAAGCCAAAAAACGCGGTTATAAGTCGATTGTTAAACGCGAGGTCATCCGTTTGGTAACGCCCGGTACCCTGACCGAAGACAACCTGCTCGATGCCAAACGCAACAATTTTTTGTTTGCCGTTGCCAAGCAGCAAAATACGCTGGGGCTGGCCTGGATTGACGTTTCAACCGGCGACTTCTGTACTCAGGAAGTCCGTATTGAGGGCAAAAAAGAAGAAAATCTGCTGGGCATGGCGTTATCGCGCTTAAATCCGGTGGAAATTGTCGTTTCTGACACCTATCTGCAAAATCCCGATATTTTTCAGCTGCTTAACGAATATCGCGACAAACTGACCGTGCTGCCGCAGGCGCGTTTTAACAGCGAAAATGCCAAACTGCGCCTGCAATCGGTATTCAAGGTCGAAACGTTAGATGCTTTCGGCAGCTTCAGCCGGGCGGAAATTACCGCTGCCGGCGTTTTGCTCGATTATCTGGAAAATACCCAGCGCGGGCAGATGCCGGTGATTGAAAAGCCGCAGAAAATTTTGGAGCGCCAGGTGATGGAAATTGACGGCCCCACCCGCCGCAGCCTTGAACTGCTGGATTCTTTCGGCGGCGATAAAACCACCTCGCTGCTTGCGGTTATCGACCGCACCGTTACCGGCATCCACCACCACATGCAGTCCCAGCAGCGGCTTTGCCAGGTCAGTCTCCAGTCCCTT
>UQFU01000090.1 GCA_900540425.1 uncultured Alphaproteobacteria bacterium | reverse complement strand
ACCGTAGCCCCTGAGCCTGGTCTTTTGAGTAAAAATAAACTGTCATTGACGTCAAGAGCTTTTCTTTTAGGCTGGTTTTAAATTTGATTTTTTTTCAAAAGATTATCCCGAAGGACTGGCTGGATTCAAACCAAGTTAAGCTATTGAAAAACAAGGAAAGTTGAAAAGATGAGTTCGGAAGAGCCTCAAAAAACAGGCCTGGAAGAAAAACAACATTCGAACTCGATTTTATTGTTAAAAAACAAGGACTTAAACCGAAATTTAAGTCCTTTGCACTTGGTGGCTGGGGTGGCTGGATTCGAACCAACGAATGTCGGCACCAAAAGCCGATGCCTTACCACTTGGCGACACCCCAACAAAATAACTGCATGCAAGTTCCTTGCAGTTAAGTAAATATGGCAGACATTATTCAATCTTGCTCTTATATCTAAGCCAAAAGAAATATTTTTGCAAGTGTTTTTTTATCATTTTAATATTCCGGGCGAGAAATATCCGAATTTAAAATTTATTTTGAGAATAGTTGACAAATTTGGCAAAATATGATTTTATCATATTCAATATTAAGTAATTATGTCAAACCTATTAAAATTTTTATTATCATGAGTAATTTAACTAAGCAAAATCAAAATTATTTCTTGATTACTAGACTGATGCTGCAATTCTGGTTCGAGCGTATGCACGAACAGGAGATTGGAGCGTTAATTCAGCAGACGAAAACTTTGCCTTCCGGTAAAATTGAAAAAGAGCTGAGCATTGAATTTTCAAAATGGGATACGCCCAAGAAGGAGGCTTCGATCATTCTTGAAGAATACATCTGGGGTGTACGTTGCGGCGTAATGCAGTTTGTCAATATTGACAGTTGTTCTTTTGCCTCTGTTTTGGCTGTTGCCAAAACCGATCAAATGTGTGAAATTTATTCTCCGGCCAAGGTCCAATATTATTCCGACGGCAGCCGCCGGGTAGTTCCGCATAATGTATCGGTTTATAATACAGATGCCAAATTTTCCTGTTACAGTCTGATTGATATTAAACAGGCCGAAAACTTATTTCCTCAATATCTGGACATATTTGAAAAATTGCCGGCGGAAACCAAGTTCCTATGCTCTCCCGATGCCGATAAAATTCGTATCGCCAATCAGGAAGAAGGAGAAATCGGTTTCAGTTTCAATGCTGTTGATACGGATATTAAGTCTGTTGCTTTTTATTTGGGAAATCTGCGGGCGACATTTCAATATGTCGCGCGTGAAATCGAAGCCGGGCGCGGCTTGGCTTTTTGTAACCCTGAACATCAGCACGAACTTGAATATCTGAACAGTAAAATTTGCCTTATGAGCGGCGGAAATTATCCCTATCTTCAGGCGATGAGCCTGGCGGCGGATAATAGCGCTTCGGAAATCCGAAAAATTTATATAAAAGAAGGTATCAAGGGCAAAGAAAATTTTACGCTTCTCATTGACGGAACTTATGTTGATGATGATACGGATATCAACCGGTTTGCGGAAAAAGACGGCCAAAATATCAAAATCTGTGTTCCGCCTTCGGTTTACCGCAGTTGGGGACAGCCGTTTACTGCTCAGGAACTAGAGGTTATCCATGCCGGACGTACTTTCCAGTTCGATAAGGAGGCCGCGAATGATTATTATAATAAAATCAATAAATTGCGCTATGACAAAAGACAAATTAATATTTTTGCCCGCAACGGTCAAAAACAAAAAATTGTCGAAGCGGAAGAGTTGGAAATAATAATCAAACGCGAATTGGATAAAGTCGAAAAAGAAGAACGGGAAATGGCGGAAAAAGTTCATGACGGAAGAACGTATCTGGCAACAGCGCAGAAGCGTATGGAAGAAGCCCGGCATTTTGCTGCGCGGGATACTTCCGGCCCGTCAAGAAGTTCAATGTATACCGGATTTAATTTTTAAGCTTATGTTTATCGGAAATATTCTAATCGGAAAACCGGATTCGGCTCGGCAAATCGAGTTGATTCAAAAAAAGGAATTGAAGAAACTTCAAATTTTCAGCAAGCATTATCGTTTGGATAAATCCGCGGAAGCCATATTAATTATGTATCCCGAAGGATTGGAAAACTTTCTTAAAGCCCACTTGGCTAAATACAAAGTTTTTTTGAGCAATAATAATCTGCTTTTTATTTACCACATTGAAAAACATCCTGATTTGGCCTCTGAATTTATTAAAAATTTTAGTGAATACGGCGGTGCTGAAGATGGCTTGTATGATGTGATGGAAAAGTTTCTTGAAATTGCTGATAAATTTCCTGAAGCGCAAACTGCATTCCAAGAAATGTACCAACATTTCTGTGATACCATTAAAAGTCAATTTATTGATCGTATTTTGAAAAATGACAAAGACGAACAGATTTTGACATTCACTTCGTGGTATCCTGAAAAAATGCGGCTTGGAGATAGCAATATGCTGCGTTTTGAAGAGTTTATCAGCCGCAATTCATTGGAAACGTTTAAGCAATACATCGACACAGATGACAAACCGTTGTACGAAAAACAGCAGCTTCATTTGCAGAAAATGAAACGTTGGGATTGCGTTAACGCTTGTATTTTGAAACATCGGAAATTTCTGATTGAAGAACTGCCGCTGTTTGCGGAATTTCTGGAATATAATCGGACGGATATTGAAATTGTCAAGGTCTATCTGAAACATAATGAACTTCCGAAACCGTTTCAGCATTATCTGTTGGAAAAAAGAAGCTGGCAACTGATAAAGCATTATTGTCAGGAACATAACGACTTTGTTTTTTCTGAACCGAAGGGCTATTGCCGTTATCTTGAAGCATGTATGCCGAAAACGGGGAATTATAGGGTCACGGAAACTGCGGAAAAAGGGATTTTTGAATCAGAATATGAAAAAGTGCTGTTATCTTGTGCGCAGGGTAACTGTATCCTGTTTCGGAATCATAAAATCCGTTTTCTGAAATATTACGGCCGCTACCCCCGGGAAGTGACGGAATATATACAGAAATACGGTAAAGAACTCAATCTCAGCGAAGATGAACAAATAAACCTGCTGCAAAATGACATTCGGTTCAGTTTGTGCTTGGAAGGTTTGTGCGTTCGGGCTGAAGCGTTTGTGCTGGATCCCGAAAACAGAAGCTTTTTGTTTGAATATGTTGAACAGCGCCAATTCCGGAACCATGAGAATGAGTTTGGTTTTCTGATGATGTATAAACATTATCCCAGCGAGGTTGAACAATATCTTGTCAAATACGGCAAAGAAATCATCCTCAATGAAGATGAACAGCTCAAGTTTGTGGAACAAAGCAAAAAAGCTTTGGTATATATCAAAGTTTCCAATCCTGCGGTGTTCAAGGAATATGTTTTGCCGGAGATACGGCGTCAAAGCCGCCCTTGGTCGGCAGACGACGTGCCGGTGCTGATTGGTATATCGCTGGAAAATCCGATGCTTCTGGAAAATTTTATTCAAGAACACGGAAAAATCGCGGTAGAATATGAACCGGAATTGTTTTTCCGGGCTGAGGAGCAAATACGAGACAGCTATGTAAAAAACTTTGGGATTGACTTTGACGAGTTAATTCGCCGTGCGATGCAATATGGCGCTGCAGAAGCGGATATGTCTGCAATAGAGCAGGATTTGAAAGAGCTTCGCCGATATTATCCGCAGGCCTTGAGAGGGCGGTCTAAAACTCTCCGCGATACGCCGCCGCAATGGTATATGGGAGCCGCGTCGATTCCTAAAGAAGTATGCGACTTTTGTAAGTGGTATAGAAATAGCCAAAGCTGTCCAAGAGAGTTAGATTGCAATGAGGTGAAAAATACAAAAAAACGTCTGCTCGGACATTGTTCGGAACTTGCAAAGCGGATTGTTACAAGTTTGTATAATATCTCTCATCTGAATTATCTGATGGCTTAGTAAGCAAAAACGGTATTGATTTTCCAGTCAATACCGTTTTTTTGTGCAATTTTTGCGAAAATGGAGTAATTAGCTTTTGACAAATTTTTTATTTTGTGCTAACATCAGGCGATATCCAATCAAACAAGCAAGGAACAAAACAAATGGAATGTACCAAAAAAGTTTCCTCGGATATCGCCTATTTTATGGAGAATGCCGGGATTAACGAAGCGTTTTTATTTGGGGGCGCGGTCTTGGATCCCTTGATTAAAGAAAATCCGAAAATCAGCGATTATGATATATGCGTAAAAGATCAAGATGATTTTTATGAAGCTTTGCAGAATCTTGATAGACAGAAATTCCAAATTTCCGAGGTTATGCGGACGCACAATATTTATGTCGTTATCAACCACCCGCAGCTGGGACAAATTGATTTTTCCTGTATGGATCCGGAAGATAACGGAATTTTTAATATTGAAAAAATATATGCCCGCTTCAAGAAAAGAAATCAAAAAATTGAAAATAAGATAATTGATAAATACGGGGCGGTTGAAAGTATAAAGCGTGGCGCTATCCGTCTGGCGAGCAGTCCGGAAAAAGAAGGGGCTTACAATATTCTGCGGCGTTTTCTGGCCAATATCGGAAAATACAATTTGGATATTTCTCCCAACGGCGTCAACCAGCAGACCGTAAATCAAATTAATAAAATATTTCAGGCCGGATATCATTATATTCCGCAGGACAGGGTTCGTTGCCTGGCCAGGGTAACGGCCAGCTTAAAACGTTCTCCCGAACGTAAGAGTTTTGTAAAAAATATCGGGCGGCAGAACTTGTTTAAATATGCCTTTCCGGATTTGCATAAGCTTTTTAATAATGAAGTTTTTCAAAATTGTGATAAATTAAACGAATGCAAAACCCAAAAAGAATTGCTGGAACTGATGTTGGCAAATGTTGATTTTAAGGACCGTGATGCTTTGGTGGACTGCCTGGTAGCTCTGTCTCGTCGGGAAAAAGCGCGTCAGGACAAGGGCGTAAGAGAGTTTGTGGAGAATATTTCCAGTGAAAAAACCTCTTCTCAGCGGTTAAATAACATGATTTTGCAGCCGGTTTTCAGCTATATTATGGCAGGTAAAAGCAAAGGAAGATAGTGATGAAAGCAGTTATTTTAGGTTCGGGTTCCGCTTATGGCTGTCCGATGGCTTTTAACAAATGGCGGCAGCTTAATCCTCATAATCTGAAAAATGTCCGCAACCGGGCTTCGGTTTATCTTGAAGTTGATGGCAAAAAATTTATTGTCGATGCCGGTCCGGAGTTTCGCCTGGAGGTCAATAAATGTGGCCTGGAAGACGTTGACGCTGTGTTTATAACCCACGGGCACTATGACCATATTGCCGCCGTTCCGGATTTGGCACGGGCCAGTACCATGCTTGAGCATCAGATTGAAGTTTGGTCAAGTTCCGAAACGGAAACGGAACTTCGGGGCTGTTTCGGATTCTTGTTTAATGGCGAAGAAACGGAGGGAAAGGGGCTGCATTGGCGCCGTCTTCCCGATTTGGGCGATTTTGAATGCTGCGGCGTCCGGTTTCAAACATTTCAGGTGCCGCATCACCGCTTGCATTGTTCGGCTTTCCGCTGCCGCGACTTTGCTTATGTGACGGATTGGGAGAGCATTCCTCCGCAAGGAATTGAACTTTTGAAAAACTTGAAACTTCTGGTAATTGAATGCAATAACGGCTTGTATCCGGAGAAAAACGGCCACAGCGACTTGGAAAATGTGAAAAAAATTGCTGCACAGATTAAACCGGAACGGATTGTTTTAACGCATTTGTCCTCCCGTGTGGATTATGATGAAACAACGGCAGCCTTGCCGGAGAATTTTGAATTGGCTTATGACGGAATGGTCTTGGAAGTTTAATTCTTGCCAAATTGTAGAAAAAAAGGCGCATTAATGCGCCTTTTTTGGTGTGCCGGAATTTTATTCCGC
>UQFU01000089.1 GCA_900540425.1 uncultured Alphaproteobacteria bacterium | reverse complement strand
AATTAAACCACATGCTCCACCGCTTGTGCGGGTCCCCGTCAATTCCTTTGAGTTTTAATCTTGCGACCGTACTCCCCAGGCGGAATGCTTAATGCGTTAACTTCGTCACCGATCCTAAACCGACAACCAGCATTCATCGTTTACAGCATGGACTACCAGGGTATCTAATCCTGTTTGATCCCCATGCTTTCGTGCCTCAGCGTCAATAAATGGCCAGATACCCGCCTTCGCCACTGGTGTTCTACCCAATATCTACGAATTTCACCTCTACACTGGGTATTCCGATATCCTCTCCATTATTCTAGTTATATAGTCATAAAGGCAATTCCGAGGTTGAGCCCCGGCATTTCACCGCTATCTTACATAACCGCCTACACACCCTTTACGCCCAGTAATTCCGAACAACGCTTGCCCCCTTCGTATTACCGCGGCTGCTGGCACGAAGTTTGCCGGGGCTTCTTTAGATGCTACCGTCATCATCGTCACATCCGAAAGAGCTTTACAATCCGAAAACCTTCTTCACTCACGCGGCATGGCTGGGTCAGGGTTGCCCCCATTGCCCAATATTCCTCACTGCTGCCTCCCGTAGGAGTCTGGACCGTGTCTCAGTTCCAGTGTGGCTGATCGTCCTCTCAGACCAGCTACAGATCGTCGGTTTGGTGAGCCGTTACCTCACCAACTGCCTAATCTGCCATGGGCCCTGCCTAAAGCGATAAATCTTTCCCCCTCAGGGCGTATGCGGTATTAGCAGTCGTTTCCAACTGTTGTCCCCCACTTCAGGATAGGTTCCCATGTATTACTCACCCGTGCGCTACTCTCATAATTTAGTGCAAGCACTAAATTAATCCCGTTCAACTTGCATGTGTTAAGCCTGCCGCCAGCGTTCGTTCTGAGCCAGGATCAAACTCTCATCTTAAATTTAATCCTGTCTAATATATCTACTCATAAAGAATTTTCTTGGTTCCTCACTAAAATACATCAGACACTAATATTTCTTCTCGCAATACTACCGTCTGCGTATCTTCTTATATCTTATTTACTCTTTGCTATAACCTGACACTAAGCTGCTCTGCATTTGTTTGCTTAAGTTGCTCACCGTCAGCGAGGTGGTTTATAGGACACTCAATCCAAGATGTCAACATAAAAAAATGAAAAAGTTTGAATTTTTTTTCCCATTTTGTGCAAAAATTCATTAACTCTTTGATAACATTGCAAAAAAAATCGTTATTTTTTTAAGGTTAATTTATTTCCAAATTTTTAACCTTATGTGCATTATTATGATTTTAATATACCATGATTAGGATTTTGAACAAGGTAGTAATTATGTTAAGAAACAGTATATTAGCTATAACTTTAGTAGCAGTTCTCAGCGGCTGTGCTTCGGATAAGCCGGTTTTGCACGGCGTGGACGGCAATGAGATTCCGCCGGCATTTGCACATTTTCCGGATGTTCCGTTCCCGGAAAAGGCTTATGTAGACTTGGATCAGACCAAGGCTCTGGGCAGCGGCGACAATTGGATCGGCAGTCTGGCTTTTGACTGTCCGTATAACGCCAGCAGCGTTTATGACTTCTATGTTTCTGAAATGCCGAAATTAAAGTGGCTTGAAGTTGCAACGGTACGGGCGCGAATCAGCCAAATGACCTATGTTCGCGACAACCGCGCCGTACAGATTCTTATTGAATCTGACGGTTCTGACAAGGCAAACGTAACGATTACGGCTATTCCGAATCAGAGTGGAATCGGGAAATAGAATCCGATAAATAAATATGGTGAGGATAAGGCATGGGATTTGAGTTTTTTACATTCGGCGGAAGCCAATTTTGGGCCGATGTATTCTTTTATCAAAAGTGGCGAATCCAGCGCAACTGTGTTTCCAAAAGCTATCGCCTGCTCGATTCCTGGGACATTGTCCGGCATCGCGGAACTTTTGAGGAGTGCCGGAAAGCTTTTGTTAATTATATAGACATTTATGAGCTGCCGCGGCAAAGCGGACCGATGATTGTGATGCTTCACGGATTTGGCGAAAACAAAAATATTTTCAAACCTTTGTGGCGCAAGGCTTTGGACCGGGGATACATGGCTGCTGCCGTCAACTATCCTTCCATGCAATGCAATATCGAATCGCATGTCCGCCAGTTGATTTTTTTGCTTAACAATATGGAAGACACCGAAGAAGTTTCGTTTGTTTCTTCCGGCGTCGGCGGAATCTTGCTGCGCAAGCTGTTCAGTATTAACGCTCCGTGGCAGCAAAAACTTCGAATCGGGCGAATCGTACAAGTCTGCCCGCCGAACCACGGTTGCCGTCTGATTCACAAATTGAGCCGAAATCCGCTGACGCGCTGGATATTCGGACCGATGACCGAAGAACTTTCGGAAGAAAACATTGCCAAGATTCCGGGATTTCCGCCGGAAGTCGAAGTCGGCATTATTTATTGCAGAATTCCCAATAAAGGTTTTTATGCCTGGCTGCCGGAACGAATCCGCAAGCTTTTGCCGGACAAAAACGAATCCAAACTTGCGGGAGCAACGGATTTTATTGAAATTTCCAACAGCCAACGAAACGTATTCAAAAACCGCAGTGTTGTCAGTGCGGTCATGAACTTTATCGATTTGGGGCGTTTTCGCTAAAAAATCAAGAAATTGTAACATATTGTTTAGAGTTTTTATGATAAAATAATTATAGTGACCACAAGGCCGAGGAACGATGAAAACGATTTTTGCAAATATTGCCATGCTGATTTTTATTGTGCTGGCTTACAAATTTAACTTATTTGCCATAATGGCGCATAAAGGCGCGCTGATATTTGCGATTGCGGCAGTCGCAATCATTTTCATCGCAGCGGTCAAGATTCTCGGAAATCCGCTCAGCCGCAAGGAAGGTGACCATGACAAAGATAAATAGAATTTTATTTCTGTTGGTTTGCGGATTGTTTTTGGCTGTTTCCGTACAGCCGGCTTGGGCAGAATATGAAACGGTCTGTCGTTCGGCTAACGAAGGTTGCCCCGAGGGGTGGACAGAAGCTTCAGGAACCGCCGGCGGGATTATAGGGGCGTTTCAGTGTGATTATTATTGCTGGAAATGCGATGATGCCTCAGATTGCGAGGCTACACGCGGCGTCATGAAAGGCTGTACTCCGCTGCAGGTCAAGCTGAGAGAATCCAAAGAATGTATTTTCTGCCCGTTGTTCCAGTCTTTGTATACTGCAGTTCAAACGATGTCCAGACAAGCGTTCGACACCACCAAAGATGCCATCAGAAAAGTGATGTCGCTGGGGTTTGCCCTTTATATCGCTTTTTCGGTTTTGGGGCATGTCAGCTCAATGACCAAGCAAGACGCTCCCAAATTCTTGACCGGACTGTTGGTCAGCACCTGTAAATTTCTGGTAGCCTTTTTGCTGCTGATGAACAAAGACACCATTTATTACTACGTGATCAACCCCTTGCTGTCCACGGCACTAGATTTTGGCGGTGCAATGCTGTTTACGGCCGGAGATGCGATAAAAACGTGCAAAACCGACACCGCAGGGCTGAGCGGAACCGGAGATAAGGTGCTCCCCAATGAACTATATGTTACAATGGAGTGTTTTATTAAAGGAGTTCAGGCGGAAATTGCTTTTGCTCAGGCGGCCGGTTCCTCAATTATGTGTGTCGGGCGCAACGAAGCTTCCGGCGCTTTCGGCATTTGGGATTTCAGCATGGTATTTTCCGGGCTGGCTATTTATCTCTGCGCGTTGCTGCTTTCTTTTGCCTTTGGTTTTTATCTTATCGACTCCGTGGTTATGCTCGGCGTTTTGGGCGCATTGATGACGTTCTTTATTGCCTGCTGGCCGTTTAAGATGACCGGCGGTTATACCGGCAAGGGTTTCAATATGTTCATGAACATCTTTTTCACCTTTATCTTTATGGGCATTGTGGTCAGCATCAACACCCAGCTGATTAAGGCTTCGCTCAGCACCGGCGGGTTGGAAAATATTGAAGACGTTTTATCTGGCGGAAACATCCGTGATTCCAAGCAAATTTTGGATATTAACGGCGCAGGTTTTCTGATTATTTTATGCTGCTGTTTCTTCGGCTTCAAATTTTCGGCAAAAACCGCACAACTGGCAGGCAGCATGGCCGGCGGCGGCGGTATCGACATCGGCGCCAAACTGGGCGGCCTGCTGACCAGCGGCGCCGTCAATAGTGCAATGAGAGTCGGAAAATCCGCGACAGCCCCGATTACGGCCAAGGCCAAACAAGCCGGAAATGCGGTTCTGAACGGAACGGCCACGGCTCTTGCACATCCGTTCAAAAGCGCACGAAAACTCGGCGGCGTTGTCAACAAAAAATTCGGACAGGCTCAAAAAGCTGCCGGCGTAACACAGGGAATCGCAGGAAACCTGGCGATGGCAGCCGGTATAAAAGGCGGCGAAGATTTAATTAAGAAAGGCGAAGGGCTGTATAATAAAGGACAGGCGCGTACCGAACGCGGACAAGCCCGAATCGACAAAGAAAATGCCGGTATTTACGGAAGCCAGAATACTGCGGAAAATCCCAATGACAACGGCAGCAATCAAAATACCGGAGGAAACGGGACAGATACTGCCGATAGCAATACGGCACAGCGGGTAGCGCAGTTAGAACAACAGATTGCCCAGTTGGAGCAGCAACTGGCCGCTTTGGAACAAGACCGCAATGCCACGGAGGCGCAGAAAACAGAACTTGCCAATAAGCTTGCACAAGCCCGGCAAGAACTGGGCAACGAACAGGCCCGTTTGGAAACGGAAACGCAAAGCTCAAGGGGAAGCGGCAGCGTAGGAGACAGCACCGGCGGCGGACGACAATATGATGCCGGGGATTATGTCGACGCCCAAGAAGCGCAGAGCTCACGTCAGGTCATGACACAAGCTATGAATGACTACAGCGAAGCAAAATCAGAAAACCTTCAGGATATGGCCGAATGGCAGAGGGCACTGGCAGCCCAGGACGCAGCCAACGAACAACTGCAACAGGCTTTGGCTCAAGCCCAGTCGGCTGCCGGAACACCGCAAGAGGCCGATGCCCGCAAGAATGCCGAAACGGCGCAACAGACGTTTGAGCAATCTGTCAAAAACGCCGCAGCCCAAAGATCAAAAGTGACAACTTCAAGAGGGAAAATGTCACAGGCTGCCGTTTCTTATCACATAAGCAAATCAAAGGTCGAAGCCAACGGCAAGGGAGAGCGCTTTAACGAACAAAAAGCCCGTGATTATGCTCAGGCCAACATCGACAAGGTCATGGCACAAATTGATAAAATTGCAGCGGCAGGACCGCGCAGTTAACCGGAGAGACTAATGTTTAAGCGGGCAAACATATTCAGAACCCTGAGGCGGGCGGCCGTATTGCTGCCGCTGTTGTTTGTCCTTGCGGCTTGTACCGGCGAAGACGGCCCGGTCAATGCTTCAAACAAAACCGACGTCGAGTTAGCGGAAGAACATACCAAAGGCGACATCAGCTGGGTCGACAAAGAAGGAAACGAACGGCACGGCGGGTGTTGGCAGGACAAAATCCTGACAACGCTCTATGAAGCGATGGGCACAATGGCCATGGGGCTTTATGAAGACATTACCAAAGGGGCTCTGGCTCTGGAAATGGTCGGGTTCGGCATTTGGTTCATGCTGCGGCTGATGCGTTTTGTGAGTTCGATTACGCCGGAAAACTCCGGGGAAGTTTGGAACGAGGTTTTCAAAAAAATATTTCTGTGCCTGTTTTGCGGCATTTTGGCATCTTCAACAACCGGAACATTATATGTTCTCAATACGTTTATTTTCCCGATTTACAACGCTTTTCTGGAATTCGGCGGCGAGATTCTCAATACCATCGGGCAGGATCAACTCAATCCGGACATGAATGTGGACCTGTGGGTTCTTAACTTTAAGCTATCCGTCGCAAAACCGACTTTGTGTCTGCCG
>UQFU01000088.1 GCA_900540425.1 uncultured Alphaproteobacteria bacterium | reverse complement strand
AAGCAGATGGTTTTGGTAGATGTCTTGGTTATTGCAGTTGGCTTTATTCTGAGAGTTTATGCCGGCGCCTATGCAATTGGTGTTCCTGTTTCCAGCTTTATTTTCATGACCACGCTGTTCCTGTCATTGTTTTTAGGCTTTACCAAACGCAAAGCGGAATTAATTCGCAGCGGCAGCGAGGGGAGGGAAGTTTTGGAAAAATATTCCAAAGAAATGGTTAATCAATATATCGTCATTTCGGTCGCTTTGACAATCATGTGCTATGCGTTATATACCCTTGAACCTTCGACAATCGCTCGTTTTTCTACCAACAGGTTGATTTATAGCGTTATTTTCGTTATTTACGGCATGTTCCGGTATATTTATATTTTGGACAAAGACGAAAATGTGGAAGATCCCACCGAAAGCTTGTATCGCGATAAGGGACTGATGGGGGCCTGCATTCTTTATGTCCTGTATGTTTTGGCAATTTTTGCAGAGATTGTATAGGAGAAACAAATGCAGCATATACCGCTTATTTTATCCAGCGTTTTTCTAAATGCTTTGGCACAGATATTTATCCGTCAGGGAATGTTGAAGTTAGGGAGCGTTTCTTTCAATATGGAACAAATTTGGAATATGGCTTTATCCGTATTTACCAATATGTATTTGTTGTCGGGAATGTTCAGCTATGGCATAAGCATTATTTTATGGATGATTGTCCTGTCTAAAGTAAATGTTTCCCTGGCATACCCTTTTTTGAGCGTTGGTTATGTCGTTACCGCCGTTTTGGCCTATTTGATTTTCAAAGAGCCGCTGACTGTACAGAAAATTTTCGGCATTGCCATAATTTGTTTGGGAGTTGTCATTTTAACATACAGTAAGGATTTTGTGCGATGAGATATATTGTTATCGGCGGTTCGGGGTTTGTCGGACAGGAATTAATCCGACAGTTGAAAGAAAAAGGCGAAAATAATATTATTGTCCTTGATATTGTTTCTCCCCGTTCGGAAGTTGAATATGTCAAACAGGATATAACCGAAGAAATAACTTTTGACTTCAAACCCGGTGATGTCGTGGTTCAGTTGGCGGCCAACCAATATCACCATAAGGTTCCCCGCAAGGGACGGCAGGAATTTTTTGAAAATGTCAATTGCCGCGGAACTGAAAATATTTTGAAGAAAATGCGTGCCGACGGTGCTTCCGAAATGGTTTTTTTCAGTACGGACATGGTGTACGGAAAACCGCAGTACCTTCCTGTTGATGCCGGACACCCGCAACAACCGTTTGGCTATTATGGCGCCAGCAAGAAAAAAGCTGAAGATATTTGTCGTAAGTTCCGCGATCGGGGGATGAATATCACCATTTTCCGTCCCCGGATGATTATTGGCAAAGGCCGGCTGGGAATTTTGATAAAGTTGTTTAAATTAATTGAATGGAACCTTCCCGTGCCGATGATTGGCAGCGGCAAGAACTGTTATCAAATGGTTTCCGTCAATGATTGTGCCGATGCCGTTTTGAAAGCGGTAGACCATAATTTTCCCAATGCGGAATATAACCTTGGTTCAAAAAATCCGCCGCAGGTTAAAGAATTGTTGCAGGGTATCATAAAGCAAAACCGTTCAAAATCCGTTTTGCTTCCGACATGGGGGAGTTTCGTTAAGGCCGTGCTGGGAATATTCGGTAAGGTTGGGGTGGAAATCATGTATAAAGAGCAGTACATGATTGCAGACGAAGACTATATTATTGACATTTCCCAAACGGAAAAAGAATTAGGATGGCACCCGCAATATAATGATGCGGATATGATGCAGGCAGCTTTCATTGAATATCAAAACCATCACCGAAAGGAAGATAAAAATGATTAATCTCTTCTCTGCGGAAACTTATCGGTATCTTCAAAATAAATTGCAGAACCTGAATTCAGAATTTACAATCGGCGAAATCGAAACCTGTAAGTTTCCGGATGGCGAGATCTACCATAGAATTATTAATCCTGAAAAAATTCGGAACCGGCCGGCAGTCCTGATTTCCGGAACCATAAGCGATGCCGCAGTTATGGAAACATACAATCTGGCTTGCGAATTAGTCGGACAGCAATGCTCCTCGCTGCATCTGGTTATTCCGTATTTTGGATATTCGACAATGGAGCGGGCCGTTCGGGTGGGGGAAGTTGTTCCTGCCAAAAACATTGCCCGGCTGCTCAGTACCATTCCGCTTTCGGCACAAGGTAATTTTATCTATCTGATAGATTTGCATTCTTTGGGCGTCCAGTATTATTTTGAAGGCTCTGTCCATACGGTTCATCTGACCTCCGAACCGGTTATCCGCCGAATTGTTGCCGAACTTGGGGCCGAAACCGTTTTGGCTTCAACCGATATGGGACGAGCCAAATGGATTGAAAAAATGAGCCAGCGACTGAATTTGGAAAGCGCTTACCTGATGAAAGAACGCCTTTCCGGCAGTCAAACCAGAGTTGTGGCTTTGAGTGCCAATGTCCGCGGAAGAGATGTTGCCATATATGACGATATGATACGATCCGGAAGCTCTATCATTAATGCCGCGCGTGCATATAAAGAAGCTGGAGCGCGGAAGATATATGTCCTGACAACACACGGCGTCTTTGTACCGGGAGCTTTGGAAAATATGAAAAAATGCGGGTTGATTGAAAAAATTTTTTGTACCGATACCCACCCGCAGGCAGAAACCGTTTGTGACGATTGGGTTAAAATATACGATATTGCCCCTGTCATCAATTCCGGGTTGTTAACTATATAGAAGAATAAGGACAAAATCTGCGCATAAGAAGTTATGATAACTTGTAAAATCTGCAGAGCATGATATTTTATAATCGTAAGCTTGGAAAAGGTTTTGATTATAATGAATATTCCGCAGATTTCGGTTATTATTCCGATAAAAGGCAACACAGGATATTTGCAAGAATGTCTGGCTTCGGTTAAGGCTCAGAGCTTTTCCGACATAGAGGTTGTTGCGGTACTAAGTAAAGATTCTGATTGTCCCCGCAGCCTTTCCGAATTTGGTAAAAAAATAAAAATCCTGCATGATAACGGGCAGGGGCTTGGCGAAGCCAGAAACGTCGGCTTAAAAGCGGCACAGGGAAAATATGTCGCTTTTCTTGATGCTGATGATTGTATGGCCCCTCATATGCTTGAAAAAATGTGGAAAACGGCCGAAAAACAAAATGCCGATATGGTCTTTTCTCCGGTTCGGCTGATTGATGCTTCCGGCAGCGAAATAACGGGCAGCCAGGAATATGAGCTGCCAAATTTGCAGGTTTTTAAATCAGGAGAGGTTTTTTGCTGGAAAGACATTTCTCATAAAAAACTTTTCAGTTCGCAAAATTGCGTTGTTGTTTGGAACAAAATATACCGCCGGGATTTTCTGGAAAAATATCGTATTTCGTTTTTGCCGGTAAAGCGTTTTGAAGATAATTTGTTCTATTATGAAACGCTTTTGAGGGCAAAGCGCATTGCGGTTGTCTGGGAAAAGTTGTATTGCTACCGGCAGCTCTCCGATTCTTTGTCTTCGGAAATCTTAGCAGATAAAAATGCTTTTGAAATTATCGAGGTATGGAACAAAATCTCCGGCTTGCCGCAAAAAATCGGCTTAAAGGAAGAATGGCTGCTTCCGGCTTTGTATCAGCAGCAAGCGTTGGAATACAGCCATTATTACCGCCATATTCCGGAAACCTGCCGGGTGGAGTTTTCTAAACAAATTAAAACGGTTGCCGCGCCGGAAGTTTATGAAATCTTTTTGCGCAGTCTGCCGGTTGCATCTTGGAAAAAAATATGGGGCATTCCTCTTATCCGTATTAAAGGAAATTATTGGGTTGTCCGTTACTTTTTATTCGGATTTATACCCATTCTCAAAGTTCGCGCCCACCCAAATAAAGAAGTAAAATTATTCAATTTTATCAAAATTTAATTATTGTTTATTAAAGTATTAAATTAACCCAGGAAAGGCAATTCATCCTTAAAATATAGACATTGGTATAAAAGTATATTATATAGAAAGATGCAATGAAGCAGCAGGAATAAGAATGTTTAAAAAAATTCGGGAAAAAATCAATTCTTTATATATGGTCAAAAACTATCGCAAGATTTTGCCGTATGTAAAACCCTACTGGGGAAGGGCGCTTCTTGCCGTTTTAATTACCATACCGATCGGTTCCATGGATGCGGTTATCGCTTGGTCGCTCAAGCCGTATATGGATGTGGTCATGGTAGAAAAAAACACCGCTTCCACGGCATATATCCCGATTTTGATTATCGTTTTCAGCTGCCTGCAAAGCCTGTTGAATTATACCGCCACATACCTCAATACCTGGGTCGGCCGCAAAATTGCCAATGACGTCAAAATAGATTTGTTTGACAAACTGATGGCTTACGATGCTTCTTTTTTTGACAAATCAACCTCCGGCGATATTCAGTTTCGCTTTAACAATGATGTTGACCTGGCCTGCAATGGCTTGCTTTCCAATTTGAAGTTATTTACAACCCGCATCTTCTCTTCCGTTTCGCTGATTGGCGTTTTATTTTACAATTCTTGGGAACTGGCGTTGGTTGCCGTCGTTGTGCTGTTTGGCGCGCTTTATCCGCTGACCACCGTGCGCCGGCGGATTAAATCGGTGATGGATAAGACTATTTTTTCCGGTGCTGCGGTTATGACCCATTTTAACGAAACTTTTAACGGCAACCGGATTGTAACTTCGTATAATTTATATGATTATCAGGGACAGCGTTTCCGCGAAACTCTGCGCTCGGTGTTCAAGCTGGGGATAAAGATGATTCAGCGGACGGGTCTGATGTCGCCGTTGATGCACTTTATTGTTTCTCTGGGAATTGCCGTTGTTATTTGGTTGGGCAGCTACTTGATTGTTCATCACGAAATCACCGCCGGAAACTTTGTTTCTTTTATTACCGCGTTAATTATGCTCTATAATCCGATTAAATCCATCGGCAACAATTATAATTCGGTACAAATGGCGCTGATGGCAATGGAGCGTGTTTTTGACTTGTTGGAAAAAAAGCCGGCGATCTGCAACAAGCCCGATGCTGTCAAGCTGACGGCCGTTAATAACGGAATAGAGTATCGGAACGTTAATTTTGAATATGTCAGAAACAAACCGGTTCTGAAAAATATTAATCTGAATATAAAAGTAGGAGAAACAGTCGCTTTTGTCGGCAATTCCGGCGGCGGAAAAACCACGTTGGTAAACCTGTTGCCGCGTTTTTATGATGTAAAGTCGGGAAACGTCCTGATTGACGGCCGTGACGTTCGGGATATTGACTTGGTATCTTTGCGCGACAAAATCGCCGTTGTGTTTCAGGACAATTTCCTGTTTGCCGGGACTATTCGTGAAAATATTCTGTTGGGAAAAGAAGACGCTACCCCCGAACAAATTGACAAAGCCGTAAAATCCGCATGTCTTGACGAGTTTATCCGCTCCTTGGAAAGAGGCCTCGATACGCAGATTGGCGAGCGGGGAGTGCTGCTCTCCGGCGGCCAAAAACAGAGGATTGCCATCGCCCGCGCTTTTATCAAGGATGCTCCGGTCGTTATTCTCGACGAAGCGACTTCGGCCTTGGATAATAAGTCTGAAGCGGTTGTGCAGCAGGCGATTGAGAACCTGATGAAGGACCGGACGGTCCTGATTATTGCCCACCGGCTGTCAACAGTACGCAATGCCGATAAGATTGTTGTGGTCAACTATGGAGAAATTGCCGAAATCGGCAGCCATGAACAGCTGATAAATAAAGAAAACAGCATTTACGCATCTTTGTATAAAACGCAGCTCAAATAATAAATTCGAGCGGCTTATAAGTTGTCATTTGCTCGCTCGGCAACAAGGCGGCACCGCGCCATAAAAAAAACCTCCGTTTGGAGGGATGGCGGTTCGTTATGTAACAGCTGGTTCGGCTTTGCCTTCCAGCTTAACATACTCACGTTGTTTGCCTTGTAAGCCTCGCTTCGCGGCATTATCATTTGCTCGCTTGGCAACAAGGCGGCACCGCGCCATAAAAAAAACCTCCGTTTGGAGGGATGGCGGT
>UQFU01000087.1 GCA_900540425.1 uncultured Alphaproteobacteria bacterium | reverse complement strand
AACAGTCGGCCTTCTTCGTTATGCGCAAGGCATACTTATTCCGGCCGCTCCCCATGAAAGGAGCTTCTTTCTATTAGAGGAGTTTCGATACTCCGCATCCGGCTCTCCCGGATGCAGGAACAAGATTAATGCAAATCCGGTAAAATGCAAGGAATTTTTGGGGTTTGTTTTGTTGGAATTGTTATCGTAATAAATTGTAAGATTTGTTGTTTTTACATTTGGAGGCGCCGATGATAAATTTCCAACAATACGAACTTTATTTGTTAAAAGGAAAAACGATATGTCTAATATTCATCCTTCAGCTGTTGTTGAAGACGGCGCTCAGATTGCCGATACTGCCAAAATCGGGCCGTTTTGTTTTGTCAGTTCAAAAGCCAAAATCGGTGCGGATGTTCAGCTCATCGGCCATGTTACCATTTTGGGCGATACGACCATCGGCGAGGGGACGATTGTTTTTCCGGGAGCCGTTTTGGGGGGCGGGCCGCAGGATCACGGCAATGAGTTTCAGCCCGATGCCCGTTTGGTTATCGGCAAGCGTAACGTTATCCGCGAAAATGTAACCATGAATGCCGGAACTCCGAAAGGGCAAAACCCGATTGGTGACGGAACACCGGTTGAAAATCTGGTAACTTATGTCGGAGATGACGGAATGTTTATGGTCAATTCCCATGTGGCGCATGACTGTGTGGTCGGCAATAATGTGATTATGACTAATAATGCGGTGATTGCCGGCCATGTCCGGATTGGCGACGGGGCGATTTTGGGCGGCAACTGCGCCGTTCACCAGTTCTGCCGGATTGGGCGCAAGGCGATGATTGGCGGCATGACCGGGGTTGACCGCGATGTTATTCCGTTCGGTATTGTAACCGGCGACCGCGGGAATTTGCGCGGCTTGAACTTGATTGGCTTGAAGCGCAGCGGCTTTGCTCCAGACGTGGTGAAAGCGATTTCCAAAGCCTATATGTATATTTTTAAGAGCAGTGAAGATACTTTTGCCGTTCGTTTGGAAAAGGCTCATGAAAAATACAAAGACAATCCGATGGTTATGGAGATGATTGAGTTTATCGATTTGTCCGAAAAAGGGCGGCGCAAGGCTATGAAGGCGACATTGGATTAATTTTTCAGACTGCTTAAATTTTTTAGTGAAAGAATAGTTTTTATATGGTAAATATAAAAATTATTCTTTCTTTTTTTAGATTTTAAAGGACCAAAATGCAGAAGAAATTAGGAATTATTGCCGGCGGCGGAAGTATTCCCAAAATGTTGGTGCAGCATTGCCGGGAGACCGGCCGGGAATTTTTTGTGCTGGCGATTGAGGGCAATGCCGCAAAAGATTTTCTGACGCCGGACATTCCGCATCAGTGGATACGTATCGGACAGGCCGGCAGCGGGTTTAAGAAATTTGCCGAAGAAAAGGTGCAGGAGGTGGTGATGATTGGAACAATCCGCCGCCCGACCTTTTCCGATTTGGTACCGGATTTGCGTACGGCCGCGTTCTTTGCCAAAGTCGGTGCCAAAGCTCTGGGCGATGACGGCATTTTGCGGGCGTTGGTCCGAGAGATTGAAGCCGAAGGAATGACTGTGCGCGGAATTCATGAAGTAATGTCTGATCTGTTGGTGAAAGACGGCATTCTGGGGCGGGTTAAGCCTGATAAGCAGGCGTTGGCCGACATTTCGCGCGGGGTTGATGTTGCCTGGGCATTGGGCGGTCTTGATGTCGGACAGGCGGTCGTTGTTCAGCAGGGTTTGGTGCTCGGCGTTGAAGGCATAGAGGGAACGGACGAGCTTATCCGCCGTTGCGGAGAATATCGGCGGAAAGGTGCCGGGGGTGTTTTGGTGAAGCTGCGCAAACCCCAACAGGACATGCGGGTAGATTTGCCTACCTTTGGTCCACGGACGATTGAGCGGGCTCACGAGGCTGGTTTGCGCGGCGTGGCGCTGCATACCGGAAACGGGTTGATTGTTGACGAGGAAGAGGCGGTAAAGCTTGCCGACAGGCTGGGGTTGTTTGTTATCGGAATTAACCCGGCCGATTATCTGCGGGCGGACGGAGAAAAAAAGTGAAGAAGATATATTTGATTGCCGGGGAACCGTCCGGAGATTTGCTGGGATCACGCCTGATGCGGGCGTTGAAAAAACAGACCGGCGGCGAAGTCGAATTTTTCGGCGTCGGCGGCGATACCATGGAACGGGAAGGGCTGAAGCCGCTGTTTGACATTTCTGATTTGGCGGTGATGGGATTGTTGGAGGTTATTCCGAGTATTCCGAAGATTTTGCGCCATATCCGCAATGTGGTTGAGGATATTATCCGGGTACGGCCCGATGTGGTGGTAACGATTGACAGCTGGAGTTTTTCGGCGCGCATTCATAAAGCCCTGCGCAAAAAGAAAACCGGAGTTCCGCAAATTCATTATGTGGCGCCGCAGGTTTGGGCCTGGAAGAAAAAACGGGCGCGGACGATGTATAAATATATTGACCGGCTGCTGACCTTGTTTCCGTATGAGCCGAAGTATTTTACCCCTTATCATTTGCCGACGGATTTTATTGGTCATCCGGTGATTGAGAGCGAGGCGGTGCATGCCGATGCCAAGGCTTTTTACGAGAAGTTCAATATTCCCGAAGAGCGAAAGATTATGGCGGTATTGCCAGGTTCACGCAAGAACGAGGTGTGCAAACTGCTGCCGGTGTTCTTGGAGGCGGCAGAGAAAATCCATCAGGAACATCCGGAGTATTACTTTGTGATGCCAACGGTCAAAACGGTAGCCGAAACCGTGAAAAAAGCAGTTGCCGAAAGCCGCCTGCCATTGATTGTTACCGAAACGGAAACAGACCGTTATAACGCTTTTAAAGCCTCTGCGGCGGCGATTGCGGCTTCGGGAACGGTAGCTTTGGAGTTGGCGATTTTGGACGTGCCGCATCTTATCGGCTATAAGGTTTCGGCGCTGTCGGCGTGGCTGGCCAAACGTTTTTTGAAAATTGAGTTTGTCAATCTTTCAAATATTCTGCTGGGTCGGGAAATTATTCCCGAACTGTTGCAAGAGCGCTGTGTTGCGGTCAATATCCGCACTTATGCGGAGCAGCTGCTGCGGCACGGAGATTTGTATGAACGGCAGATGGAAGGTTTTAAGAAAGTACGGGAGGTTTTGGGTTTCGGCCGGCAGACGCCGAGCGAAAACGCCGCCCGGATTATTTTGGAAACGGCGGAAAAGAACTAAGATGAAAAAAATTGAAATTATGGATACCACCGTGCGTGACGGTGAACAGACCAAGGCGGTTTCTTTTAAGCGTGAGGAAAAGCTGGTTATTGTCAAACGGCTGCTGGCCGATGTCGGGGTTTCGCGCTGCGAGGTTGCTTCGGCGCGGGTCAGCCCGGAGGAGCAGAAAGCCCTGGCGATGATTATGGATTGGGCATCGGCTTCGGGGTTTGAAAAACAGATTGAAGTTTTGAGCTTTACCGATTATTGCAAATCAGTCGATTGGCTGTTGCCGACCGGTTGCCGGCGGATTAACCTTTTGACCAAAGGATCGCAAAAGCATTGCGAATTGCAGCTGAAAAAAAGCTTGGAGCAGCATTTGCAGGATGTGCGCCGGACGGTTGACTATGCCCATGAAAAGGGATTTGGCTGCAACGTCTATCTGGAAGACTGGTCCAACGGCGTCAGGAACAGTCCGGATTATGTGTGGAAAATGCTTGAGGCTTACGCCGGATTTGGGTTTGAGCGCATTTTGCTGCCGGATACCCTGGGGGTTTTGAATCCTTTTGAGACAGAGGCGTATATTTCCGAAACGGTAAAACGTTTTCCGGAATTGCGTTTTGAATTCCATGCCCACAACGATTACGGAATGGCTGCGGCCAATACGCTGGCGGCGGTTCGGGCCGGGATCAGCGGGGTACACGTTACGGTCAACGGTTTGGGCGAGCGTACGGGGAATGCCGATTTGGCGCAGGTGGCGGCGGCGATTAAGGATCATACCGGTTTTGACTGCGGCATTAATGAAAAGAAGCTAAAAGACATCAGTATTTTGGTTGAGACTTTCAGCGGTAAGCGCATTGCCGCCAATATGCCGATATTGGGCGGAGATGTTTTTACCCAGACGGCGGGAATTCATGCCGACGGCGACAAAAAGGGCAATTTATATGTCAGCCGGCTGACGCCCGACCGTTTTGACCGCAACCGCAGTTATGCACTGGGAAAATTGTCGGGCAAAGCCAGCCTGGAGATGAATCTGGAGAAGCTTGGGATTAATCTGAATGACGACCAAAAAGAAAAGCTGTTACAAAAGATTGTGGAACTGGGAGATTTGAAGAAAAACGTGACGGTAGAAGATTTGCCGTTTTTGGTTTCGGATATGCTGGGCGGACAGCGTTATAAAAATTTCCGGGTTAAAAACTGTGTGGTAACGACAACAATGCAAATGAAACCCTGTGCCAATATCCAGGTTGAATATAACGGAAAGCTGTATGAGGAAACTTCGCAAGGCAGCGGCGGTTATGATGCATTTATGTGCGCGTTGCGCAAATTGTCGCCGCAGATGGATTTGGAAATACCCAAACTGGTCGATTTTGAAATTACCATTCCTCCCGGCGGCAATTCCAATTCGCTGGTTGAAGCGGTTATCAAATGGGACAACGGTTTAGTGACTCATGCCGTTTCTTCCGACCAGGTAAAGGCAGCGATTAAGGCTACGGAGCGCGTCCTCAACTTAAAAAAACTCGTCTAGCGGGCAATTAATACAGATTTATCGGGGAAAATTTTTTAGTCACGTAGGTCTATCTACGCTCAAAAAAATTTCCCCTTAAATCTTATTACTTGCCGCACTATCCGAATTTTTACAAAACCTCGTATTTCTATATTTTTTTCTAGTTTCGTGGTTATTTGATTGAAAAAATAATCTTGACATTCAATAACAGCGCGATATTTTAAAGGCCGTTTTTTATTTATTTTTTATAACATCATTAATTTAATTATTTTTTATGAACAAAAAGACAGCATGGACGATTGAAGACGCTATGGCATTTCTTAAGTCAATCGGTTTGGACATTGTTGAAGTTTCTTCGTTTAAGCCCTATTATTTGAAACGGACTTTTGCTCCGGGAGTTAATCATTGGTGCGTCCCCTGTTGGGAATTTCGCCTTATGGGGACAAAGAAATATCTCCGAATGGATCAGGCCGAGCTTTTTGAGTTTCGTCCGGATAAACTGACACCGATCCGCCCGTTGCAGGGAGTACGGCTGTATGACAGCATCCGGTTTAAATTTTTAAGGCTGGAGAATGGAAAATACCTTTGGCGTGATGTTGATGACCCGTCTTTGGTGGGAGAGGCATTGTGGGAAGAAATTGTTGCCCCTGTCAGCCGGGTTTAGTTTGATAATATTTAAAATTTTTTTTATTTATGAGTGCTGAATTTTTGATTTTGGACAATGAGAAGGCGGCAAAGCTGTTTTCTCAATCCGGTTATGATGCCGTACCGGAAGAGGTGTTTCCGGTTAAGTTGGAACGTGTGGTTTTTCGGAAGACTTATACCGAAATGCGTTTGGCCTGCTGGAAGCTGGAGATGCATCACAAAAGCGTTTTTTTGCGGATGGATACCGGAGAAATTCTTGAGCGGCCCCGACATTGTTCCTGCATTGGATTAGACCCGAGCGAGGGGCTTATTTTGGGTAACGATACGATTGTTTCCATGACGTATTTTTCTCCGGTTGAACGGAGATTCCGTTTTGAGAGAAAATATTTAAAATCAGTTCGTTATCTTAAGGTCATTATTCCCCGGGACTTGTGACCGGCATTGGCTTGCAAAAAGTTGTCTGATTGAAACAATCGGCAACTTTTTGTGTTTTTATGAATGTTTTTGCGGCTTGAAAGCTGATTTTAATCTGTTATAGTACAAACATAATTTGTTATATTTGTTTTTATTAATTTTAAATTATTTGTGTTATGAACGATTTAGTTTTATCCGCGTATCAGGTTTTGAAAGCATTATCCGAACGGGAAGCACTTAGCGAGTATCGCAAGGTAGGGGTTTCTTATGCAGACGTTTGGCCGGGGCAGTTGGTTTTTTCGGTTTCCCTGTCTGACGGAGAAGTGAAGAATTGTCTGATTCCGGTTTGGCAAATCAGAATTTCTAAGAAGGCTTGGGAAAAGGCTTTGGGGACAGAGAAAGAAAGTGAAACTCTTTATTTGACTTTGAACGGAAATAAAGTTTTCTGTCCGTCGGAAGGGGTATTCAAACAGGCCGAGGCGGGGACGGTTTTTCGGTATGCCGATGGGCGTTCCTACATGTTGCAGGAGTGTGATTCCCTGCATCGAAAGGTGTTTGTGCCGGAACCGAAATATGCCATCGGTTTGAAAAAATCTCCGATTTTGGAGGTTTGCGAGAGATAATTTTTTTAAATTTCCAGTTATCTTTCAAGGCTGGCCGTCGGGAGACGGGCAGC
>UQFU01000086.1 GCA_900540425.1 uncultured Alphaproteobacteria bacterium | reverse complement strand
GTTCGCCGCGGGGCGTCCCCGCCCTCGGGCGCTGTCCATGCTCAGGCCGTGCCTGCGCGGCAACCTAAGGCCGCCTGCTATGCAGGCTAGAAAAATACCGTGGCTCGGAGCGTATAAACGCTGGCATAATCAGACTTGGTATTAAGAGCCGGATTGATATAAAACTGAATATCCGGCGTCAGGGTCATCCATTTTGAGATTCCCCATGCCCAATAGGCTTCCAAAACGGTTTCATAATCATGCTTGGTGTCGGTTCCCGCAGCTTTTTTGTTAATTTTGTTATAAGCGGCCGCGAGCCCGATTTGATCCAGAGGGTTGCGATCCAGCGGATTATTATAGACACCGCCGATGACATAAGAATTTTTGAAATCGGCAATGTTTCCGCTGACGCCGTTAATCCGCGCAAACAACGAAAGTTTTTCGCCAAAATCTTGCGACAGGTTTAAGGACCAGCCGTTGGTGGTTTGTTGTTGTTCTTTTACCCAGGGTTGGTTATAGACCAATACGGAATATTCGCCGGCGCCGAGCCCCTTGATGGTGGGAGAATAAGTAATTGAGCCGAAAGTCGTGTAGTGTTCTTCGTTCAGATTATTCAGCCGGATGCTCTCGCCGTCAATGTCGGTAGCGTCTTGCGCCCCTGCGGCAAAAGTCCATTCGCTGTTCGGCGCAACCTGAAAATAGGCGCCGACTCCGGCAGTCGAATAAGTCGAAGTCAGATTCTGCGATAACGCTTCGTTTACAAAATTAACCTGTTGGTTGGAATCATAATTGGTTCCGTCAAAATTATACATCGGAAACTGTCCGATGCCAAGCGTCAGCCAGTTCCATTTGCCGCCCAGCTGGTAGGTATAGAGCAGCTCGTCAAAAGAAGTGGTTTTGGTGGTGTAGTCGTTGATTCCGGTCAAAACGCCGATGTTGCTTCCGATTCGCGAACCCGAAGAGCCGCCGTAACGGACAATATTGTAGGCCATGCTCAACGTTCCGGTTCCGTATTCGTTTTGGAATGTCTGCCAGGTGAGGGAAGGATAAATAATCGTCTGAAACGAAGATTTTTTCCCCGCCGGAGCGCCCCGCTGCGCCATATAGGTAACATCTACCGAGTAATCAATGTTGTATTTTTTGCTTAAATAATTTTTAAAATCGGTATAGTTCTGCCCGATATCGGAAAAACTTTTGTTGCGGCGAACTTTGTTGGCGGCTCCGCGCTGCTTGGCCGTACGGTTTTTTTTGATATAATCTGCGCTGTCGGCGGCCGTGGGTACCGCGGCGTCTTCCGTTACCATGCTGGCCCCGACAGAAGAAGCCAAGACTGAAACCGCCGCGCCGACAATCGTTCCGAATAGTAAAATATCATGTTTTTTCATGTTGTTGCCCTTTATAAAATAACCAAAAGTTAAGCTTTGTGCTTTGGATATAATCCTCCGAAAGGATAATTAAAGGGGATATTGAATGGACAAAACAAAATAATTGTTGACTTTTGTCTAAATGTGGCGTAAGGTCATTTTCATAAATCCTTATTTTATTAATTAAAAATTTTTATCATTATGAAAAAGGTTAAAATTTCAAAAGTTAAACAAGTTGTTGTAAAAAGCTCCGACAAGGTTGAAAAATATCTTGATTTTATGGAAAAAATGCCCGGGATGCTGCTTGATTACGTAACGCATTGTAATCTTCCCAGCCGCCTGAAAAGTATGATTGCCATGCATCTGTCGGTCGGAAACGACGTTTCCTGCTTGGTAAAGCTGAAAGACCGGATTGTTCATGGCTATCAGGTTTCCGGAAGTGGCGCCGGTTCCGAGGTTTGGATAATGCCCATTTGGGTTGGCGGCAAAGCTTTGCTGGCAGTTCACCAAATTGACAGCAACAAGATGTATATTCAGGATACGCCGCTTCAAATTCGCGAAATAGCGGCATAACCAATCTCATAACTTAAATTTATACCATTTTTAGACACACTTAAAAAGCCCTCCGCAGCGATGCGCAGGGCTTTTTCATTTTTGCAAAGGCGGTTGTCAGATGTTGTTGTGCCGGGTCGGTCCAAAGGGCATGTATTGCCCGACGCCGCCGAAATATTTTTCAAAAAAGCCCGGTTCCTGCCCGAGAGTCGGGGTCTCATCGCTGCTGACGGTGATTTCGCGGCCGTTTTCTTTTTTCAGGCGCTTGATGTCGGCAACCTTGTCGTCTTTGTTGAATTTGATGGTCAAAACGTCGCGGCTGATTTCTTCCGGCTCAAAAAAAGCCACCCGCTTGATGTCCGAAGACATGTAAATCCAGGTGTTTTGGTCTAAGGAAACAACCGAGGACGGCGTCCCCAAAACCTGCTGAACCTGTTGTTTGCTTTGTCCGACATTAACTTGGGAAATGCGCTCGTTGGTGGGCATGTTGCCGTTATGCGTTACAAACCAGTCGCTGGCGCAGCCGGTTGTGCAGAGAAGGGCAAAGGCACTGATAAAAAACAATTTGTTTGTTGACATCTGAAAATCCTTGACGTTAATATCTTTGCAGTTTTAATAATATATGTAGCATAAGGAAACGATTTATGCAAAAACTTTTTTCTTATCCCATAGTTGTTGACGATTTGCCGTCGGCGCCCCGCAAATATACCTTGAAGGCTACACCTAAAGATTTAGTCTTTCTGGCAGAGGTTTTAAAGGTTCCTGCCGTAAAATCCTGCCAAAGCGTTATAGATTTGCGCCTCGACCGCAAAAAACACCGGCTTGATGTCAGCGGCCGCGTTGCGGCGGTGCTGGTTCAGGAAAGCGTTATCAGCCTGGAATTGTTTGACAAACATTATGAAGGGGATTTTGCGCTGTTTTATGATACGCAGGCGACTTATAAGGATATCCGTGAGCTTGACGAAGAGCTTGGCGACGAAATCCCCGACCTGGTTGTTGACGGCAAAATTGACCTCGGCGAAATTACCATAGAACAGGTTGCTTTGCTGATTGACGATTATCCCCGCCGGGAAGGCGAAGTCTTTTCCTTTGAATCCGAGTTTGATGCCGAAACGACCGAGCAGGCTAATCCCTTTAATATCTTAAAAAAATTAAAAAAATAGTATTTTATGCTTGCCAAACCGGAAAATATTGGCTAAAAGAACTCTCAGAATTTATAAACCCGATTTATTTAGTTGCTTTTAAAGACTAAATGGTTTATTAATGGCTAAGCAAAAATAAAGTGAATAACAATTAATTAGAGTATAGAAAAATGGCTACACCTAAAAAGAAAACATCAAAATCACGCCGCGATATGCGCCGTTCTCACCAGGCTCTGGAAGGTAATTCTTATCAGGAATGCCCGAACTGCGGTGAGTTGAAGAGACCCCATGCCGTATGCCCGTCCTGCGGACAGTACGATGGTCGTGAAGTTGTTGCTAAGAAAGCAGCTGCTGAATAATTAAAATCTTTTTATAAATATGGAGCAGATATTGTCTGAAGCGAATAATCTGGTCATATCTATCGATGCAATGGGGGGAGATAATTCCCCCAGAGTCGTTATTGAAGGTTTGGCGCTGGCCGCCAAAAAGAACCCGGACGCAAAGTTTCTGCTGTTTGGCGATGAAACGAAAGTTCTGGAACATCTCAATAATTATCCCGATTTGAAAAAAGTCTGCGAGATTCGGCATGCCACCGAAGTCGTCCGTAACGACGACAAGCCTTCCCAGGTTATCCGCAACCGCAATACCAGCATGTATATGGCAATAGACGCTGTCCGCCGCGGCGAGGCTAAAGCGATTGTCTCGGCGGGAAATACCGGTGCGTTGATGGCTATCTCCAAACTGGTTCTGAAAACCATCCAGCGGATTCACCGTCCGGCAATCGTCAGCATTATGCCGCATCAAAACGGCAAATATGTTATGCTCGACTTGGGCGCCAATACCGAATGTGATGCCGTCAATCTGACCGAGTTTGCCGTTATGGGCGATATTCTGGCCCGCCATGCGCTGGGGATCAACCGTCCGCGGGTTGCCCTGCTTAATATCGGTGCCGAAGAAATGAAAGGCCGCGAAGAAATCAGGCAGGCTGCCCATATGATAAAAAGCTCCCACCTTAACATTGATTTTCATGGCTATATCGAACCGCACGAGATTCCCGAAGGCGTTGCCGATGTTATCGTCGCCGACGGCTTTACCGGCAATATTGCTCTGAAGTCAATAGAAGGGACGGCTCGTTTGGTTATGCGACTGATTAAAAAGTCGCTCAGGCAGTCTTGGCTGGCCAAACTCGGCATGCCTTTCATGCTCGGTGCTATGCTGAAACTCAAAAAGACTATGGATCCGCGTTTGTATAACGGTGCCATGTTTGTCGGTCTGAACGGCCTTTCGGTAAAAAGCCACGGCGGAACCGATGCCTTGGGATATTCGGTAGCCGTCGGCAATGCAATCACGCTGGTTCGCCAGGACTTCGTCGCAACAATTCGCAACGAAGTGGAAAAAATCGATTTGGATGAACTTTCTCAGGAAATTCTTTATGACTCTTATTAGAAGCGAAATAATCGGCCACGGCCATTTTGTGCCCGCCAAAGTCTTGACTAACGACGATCTCTCAAAAATTGTTGAAACCAATGACGAGTGGATTAGTACCCGCACCGGAATCCGCCAACGCAATGTCGTTGTTGACGAACTGACTTCCGATTTGGCGTTCAATGCGGCGCGCATGGCAGTCAGGACGGCCGGAATTTCCGCCGAAGACATTGATCTTGTTGTTTTGGCGACGGTAACGCCGGACAATACAACGCCGGCAACGGCTGCCAAGGTTGCAAACCGGCTTGGCGTCAAAGTCGGAACGCCGACATTTGATCTGTCCGCAGCCTGCTCCGGTTTTGTTTATGCCATGACCATGGCTGACAATATGATTCGCCTGGGGCAGATTAAGACCGCCCTGATTATCGGAGCCGAAAGCCTTTCCAAAATTACCGACTGGAATGACCGCAACACCTGCGTGTTGTTTGGCGACGGCGCCGGAGCGGTTGTTTTGCAGGCCAAAGAGGGGCAGGGCGGCGTTTCCGACAGCGGTGTTCTGGCAACCAAGCTCTATGCCGACGGAACCCAGTGGGACAAACTGATGACCAACGGCGGCGTTTCCAGTACCAAAAATGCCGGGTTTATCTGGATGGATGGCAAAGAAGTATTCAAATATGCCATTAACAGCCTGAGCCAGGCCGCCGAAGCGGTTATGGAAATGGGCGGCGTCAAAGCTTCAGACATAGACTGGTTGTTGCCGCATCAGGCCAATATCCGGATTATTCACGGCGTTGGGCAAAAACTGGAACTTCCGGAAGAAAAAGTTATCGTTAACCTCCAGAATCACGGCAATACCTCGGCTGCCTCTATCCCGTTGGCGCTCTCCGAATGTATGGAAAGCGGCCAGGTCAAAAAAGGCGATTTAGTCGTGTTGACGGCAATGGGGGCCGGTTTTACCTGGGGCGGGGCCCTGGTTCGGATTTAGTGGGGTTAAAATATTTGTTTAATAATCAGACAAGTTGCTTGCTTTCGTTATTAAATTGATATATTCATTTTTCACATTGAGTTAAAATTAAGGATAAATTAGATATGAAAACTATTACTCGCGCAGATGTTGCTGAAACAATTTATGAAGAAATCGGACTGTCCCGTAAAGATTCTAATGATATTCTTGACATGATCATTGATGAGATTATCCATGAGCTGTCCAGCGGCAACGATGTGAAGCTTTCGTCATTTGGCACCTTTTCTCTGCGTGACAAAAAGGCTCGTTCCGGTCGAAACCCCAAAACGGGTGTCGAGGCTCTGATTAGCCCCCGCCGGGTGATTTCTTTCAAGCCCTCGCAAACCATGCGAAAAACGATTAATGCCTAACAGATAAAAGGATAGGATATGGTCGTCAACAAAAGTAAAGCCGCTTTTCGGACTATTGCCGAAGTTGCCGAGGAATTGGGAGTGGCGACTCATGTTTTACGTTTTTGGGAAACCAAATTTCCGCAGATAAAACCCATGAAACGCAGCGGCGGCCGTCGCTATTATCGTCCCGATGACGTTGAATTGGTCAGAACGATTAAAGATTTTCTATACGAAAAAAGATATACCATTGAAGGCGTTCAAAAGGTTTTTAAAGAAAAAGGGGTTAAAAATCTGATTGGTGAAGAAATTCAAAAAGATTTCTTTGCCGAGCCGCCGGCGCTTGACGGTTCCGGTCGAGAACTGATTTCCGGGCTGTTGGAAGAACTGCGGGGAATAAAAAAAGAATTGGCCGCTACATTAGATAAGGTTTCAAAATAAAACAGCCCCTGAGGGGGCTTTTTTTACGGAGAGCAAAAATGATAGAAGCGTTTGACTTGCCCGAAACCATAGAAACCGAAAGGCTGTGCCTGATTCGGCGCAATCATGATTATGACCGGCAAATGTTGCAGGTCTTGAATGATAACCGGGATTTTTTGCGCCGCTACTTATTTTGGGTCGATAAAAACAAGACAATCGAAGATGTTGTCCGGGCAACGGATATGTTTGATAGAGAATGGCAAGAACGCCGAGAGCAGGCGTTGCTGATAACCGGGAAAGAAACCGGAGAACTCTGGGGATGCATCGGAACACATGCGCTTGACTTTTTTAATCGCGAGGCCGAATTGGGATATTGGCTGGCTGAAGATAAAACCGGCCGGGGATACATGAGCGAAGCTGTCCGGGCTGTTGAAGAGGTGATGTTTTCCGGCGGAATCCGGCGAATGGTTATCTGCTGCGATGCAGAAAATACGGCTTTGGCAGGCGCTGGCCAAAGGGGGGGGGGCATTAGATTA
>UQFU01000085.1 GCA_900540425.1 uncultured Alphaproteobacteria bacterium | reverse complement strand
ATTCGTGCATAGCCTTATATCCCCAGCTCCCCATAAAAGGAGTTGTTCTTTTTCTCGTTAAGGAGTTACTACACTCCGCACCCGGCTCTCCCGGATGCAGGAACAAGATTAATGCAAATCCGGCAAAATGCAAGGGAAAATTTAATCTTCCCAAACGGCGAAACAAAAAGTAACAATATGTGTGGCGACGGGCGGATATTTGGCATTGCCTTTTCGGTGCTTTGTGGCAGAATATTGCCATTCTTTAAAATTATTACGGAGACTTTCTTATGGTTGAGAAATTGTTTGGAACCGACGGGGTTCGCGGGGTGGCTAACGTTTTTCCGATGGTGCCCGAATTTGCCCTTAAACTGGCGCAAGCCGCTGCCGCATCAATTTGTCAAAAACACAAAAGAGCGGCGATTGCCAAAGATACGCGGATTTCCGGAGATATGCTCGAAGCTGCCCTGATTGCCGGTTTTGCCGCTTCGGGGATTGAGGTTGTCCGTTTGGGCGTTTTGCCGACGCCGGCAGTTACGATGCTGGCACCGGAGCTTGAGGTGGATTTGGCGGTAATGATTACGGCATCGCACAATCCGTATCATGATAACGGCATTAAGCTTATCGGGGCGGACGGCAACAAACTTTCCGATGCCGAGACCTCACGGATTGAGGCTTTGGTTGCTGGCGGGCAGCCGAGTTCCGATCCGGAGCATATTGGGCGTGTGGTTACGAACAAGACGGCCGTGGCGCGTTATGAGCAGAAAATCAAATCCCGTTTTGCCGGAGTGCCGCTTAAGGGAATGAAAATCGTCCTTGATTGCGCCAATGGCGCTTTTGCGGGATTTGCGCCGGATTTGCTGCGCAGCCTGGGAGCGGAAGTTGTGGCAGTCGGCATTGCCCCCGACGGGCGCAATATTAATCTGAATTGCGGTTCGACGGCGACACAGCTGATGCAGGATACGGTTGTTGCCGAGAAGGCGGATATGGGTATTGCGCTTGACGGCGATGGTGACCGGATTATTGTCTGCGACGATTTGGGGCGGCGTTTGGACGGCGATCAGATACTGGCTTTTTTGGGCGGATATCTGCATCGGAATGGCGCGTTAAGGGCCGGTACGGTCGTGGCGACGGTTTGGTCGAACCTCGGTTTGGAAAAGTATCTTAACAATCTGGGAATCAGGTATTTGCGAACGGCCGTCGGTGAGCGTTATGTAACCGAGAAGATGCGGGAAACCGGTTCTAATTTCGGCGGCGAAGAGTCCGGGCACATGGTTCAGTTTGATTTTGGGCCGACGGGTGACGGTTTGGTTACCGGGATTACCATGGCGGCGGGAATTTTGCAGTCGGGCAAAAAAATGAGCGAAATTTTTCCGGTTTTTGAAAAATGTCCCTGCGAAATTAAGAATCTGCGGTTTCCGAATAAGGAAATTATTGCAAAAGTTATGAATGATGCTATAGTGCAAGCGGTTGTCGGCGAATCTTCGCAAATGGCGGAAGCTGTCGGCGGATCTGTGATTGTGCGGAAATCGGGCACCGAACCGTTGATAAAAATCCGGGTGGAAGCGGAAGATGCGGCGGTTGTGGCCGCGGCAGCCGAAAAAATTGTGGCAAAAATTTCAGAATTTATGTAGAACTGACAAAGGGTTGGTAATCTTTTGTTTACCATATGAGCGTATGATACCCTCATAAGGGTGTTGTATTCTCGTATAGGAGTTAGGGAATGGCAAAAACAATGGCAGCAGAATTTGACTGGTACAAAAATAAAAATATGGCCGTAAAAGTCCGCGGCAGCGCAGCTTTGGCGGCTTCTTACATTAAGCCGGTGCAGGTTACGGCTTTTTCCAAAACCCGTTATGTATGGCCTTCGGCTCTGAATAATGATTCCCGTTATATGACGCGCAAGGTTTTTGGCAAAGAGATGCCCAATGTTTAAGGGGCTAGTTGCTTTTATCGGTTCCGGCGCGCTGCTCAATCCGGTGATTTTTCTCGGGGTGTTTATTGGGCTGTTGATGGGGTTCAGGCTGGAATTTGAAGATATTGTGCAAATATACAAAGATTATCATGTTTATCTGTTGGCGTTGTTTTTATCTTTTATTTATAATCTTGTTTTTCGCCGGGTTTGCAAAGAAGACGGTTCTCCGAATTATGGAGCAATGTTTGGAAATGTGCTGGTTTTTGCGTTTAAGTTTATTGCCGCGAGTGCATTGACGGTGTCTTTTATATATATGTTTAAGTTCTAAACGCTGATGTCAATGTTGGTTCCCAGAGTTTCAGAAGGGGAAACAACACGGCTGTTGTCGGGGTTTAACAGGATTTCTACCGCCTGCTGCTGTGCTTCGACGGCATTTTTGAGCAATGACATTTGGACATTTTGCATTGCCAACGCGTAAGAACTGATTGCTCCCAAATCGGACACGGTATTTCTCCATGTTTTGTTTTAACCTCATACTTCATTCATCATATCATAAAACAGTTAAAGTTTCACTAAAAATTTAAATCGCTAAAACATAAGTTTAAGCTTGACAAATCCGGGCCCGGAAAATATGAATGATGTATTAGGGGTGTATTTTGAAAGGCTTGGAAATGAAAAAGTTGTTTTATGTTGTTTTAGTGGTGCTGATTGTATTGGTTATCGGCAGTTTTGTTAAGAAAAACGTTGATTCTGCGACTCCTGCCACCGATGATGTTATTGATGTTGTCGCTTGTGACTGCGATGCCGAGTGCACTTGTGCCGAGACTGATGAAAATTGTGCCTGTGCCGTTCAGCGTGCAGCCTGCGATTGTGATGCCGATGCCGACGGCGACGGTGTTTCGGAAGACATTGAAGCCGAGGAGGTTATTGAAGAAAATCCGGAAGAGACCAGTCATGAGGATGAGACCATCGTCTCAGAATAAATGCACTAAAGGGGAATCATGCTGGGAAGTTGTTCGCTCGCGTATTTCTTTATCCCTTAGGCATCTAAGCTCGCAGCGGTCGCTTACGCTTTCCTGGCTCGCTAAGATGTTCCAAAGAGCTTGCAGATAAAAAAGACCGGAGTAACGGTTGGTTTTGTTTAGCGCTTGCTCGCAACTTCCGTTGCAGCATCCTCCTTTATTGTGTTTATTTTCTTTTTTACAAACGGCTGTTGGGGGTGCTTGCGGTTTGGAAGCGGGCAGGTGAGTTGTTGTTGCATTCAGAAATATAATTTGAATAAAATATCGCCTTTCGGCGATGTTTTTTTGTTGTTTTTTTATAAAAAATGCCTATATTAACGCCGAATAATATATGAGGAGAAAAAATATGAAAGTTGGAATTATCGGGGCCGGTTCGGTAGGAAGCGCAACCGCTTTTGCTTTGGTTATGCGCGGTGTGGCCCGTAAAGTTGTTTTGATTGACGCTAATGAACAAAGGGCAATGGCGGAGGCCATGGATATTGCCCACGCTACTCCTTTTGCTTATGCCAATAAGGTTAAGTGCGGAACTTATAAAGATTTGGAAGGCGCAGAGGTCGTTATTGTTACGGCCGGGGCTAATCAGAAACCCGGAGAGACCAGAATAGACCTGTTGGGCCGCAATGTGAAAATTTTTGAAAGCATTATTCCGCAGGTTGTTGCCGCGGCGCCGAACACAACTTTGCTGATTACGGCCAATCCGGCAGACATTATGACGGAAGTAGCCCTCAGACTCTCCGGATTTCCACGCGAGAGAGTCATTGGCAGCGGCACGGTTTTGGACACTTCGCGATTTCGGACTCTGCTGGGCTATCATCTCGGCGTTTCTCCGAAATCTATTCATGCCAATGTTTTGGGTGAACATGGCGACAGCGAGGTTTTGGTTTGGTCAAACGGAGATGCCGGAACGGTTCAGATTGACGAATTAGCCAAGATGGCGGGCAAACCCTTTACGCCGGAGGTTAAGGCGCAGATTGACGATTGCGTTCGCAATGCCGCTTATAAGATTATTGACGGCAAGGGCGCCACTTTTTACGGGATTGCCGGAGCTTTGTGCCGGATTTGTCAGGCAATTACCACTAACGAATATGCGATCCTGACGGTTTCTTCGCATCATGATGATGTTGAGGGTGTCAAGGGCGTTTGTTTGTCTTTGCCGACAGTTATCGGCAAACGCGGCATTCACAGCGTGATTTATCCCAAACTTTCTGAAGAAGAACATAAACTTTTGAAGGAAAGCGCCGAAAAAATTAAAGAATATTCCGATCAGGCGATCGAAATCGTTTCTAAAAACGCTTAAAAAGTTTATTCTTGTAATTGCAATTCCTCTCTTTACGCCTTATACTCCGGAAAAGAGAGGAATTTTTTTATGGTTGAAGTCATTACTTTAGGCTGCCGGATTAACGCTTATGAATCCGAAGTCTTGAAAGAAAAGCTTTCCGGGCTGAAAGATGTGATTGTGGTTAATACCTGCGCTGTGACCGGCGAGGCAGAGCGCCAGTGCCGGCAGGTTATCCGCAAGTTGCGGCGCGATCATCCGCAGGCGCGGATTATTGTTACCGGTTGTGCCGCCCAGGTGGCACCGAAGCGTTATGGTGCGATGCCGGAAGTGGATTTGGTTCTTGGCAATCGCGAAAAAGCCGAGATTGAAAAGTATATTGGCGGAGAAATAGCGGAAAAGACGATTGTCGGCGATATTTTTGACTATGACGGCTATGACCGTTATCTGATTACCGGTTTTGAGGGGCGGGAGCGGGCTTTTGTGCAGATTCAACAAGGGTGCGATCATCGTTGTACGTATTGTATTGTGCCTTATGCGCGTGGCAACAACCGTTCGGTTCCGGAAGAAGATATTATGGCGCAGATTGCGGCGCTTTTGGAACAGGGTTTTGCCGAAATCTGTTTAACCGGCGTGGATGCCTGTTCTTATCAGCCCTCATTCAGCGCTTTGGTGCGGCATATTTTGGAACGGTTTTCCCGTTTGTCGTCATTGCAGTTCGGATCATTGGATCCGGCGGCGGTTGACGATGATTTCGTTGCTTTGGTCGGGCAATATCAAAATATTTATCCGCATTTTCATCTTTCGGTACAGTCGGGAGACAATATGGTTTTGAAACGGATGAAGCGCCGGCACAGCCGCGAGCAGGTGATAGCGCTTTGTGCCAAAATTCGCAAAGTCCGTCCGGAAGCGACTTTCGGGGCAGATTTTATCTGCGGTTTTCCGACCGAAACGGAAGAACAATTTGCAAATACTCTCAAACTGGTTGATGAGGCAGGAATAACCAAGCTGCACGTTTTTCCCTATTCTGAGCGTTCGGGAACGCCGGCGGCGATGATGCCGCAGGGTCCGGTCGAAGTGCGCAAGGAACGGGCGCGGCGGCTGCGTATGAAAGGAGAAGCCGAATGAGCGGCTGGCTGGAAAAATTAGGTTTGGGGCTGAAAAAATCTTCGCAAAAAATTTCCGGAGGAATTAGCGGCATTTTTACCAAGCGCAAAGTAGACGCCGGGACGCTGGAAGAGTTGGAAGAGCTGCTGATTGCCGCGGACATGGGGGTAAAGGCCTCAATGCGGATTATCGGGGAATTTTCCAAACGCCGATTGGACAAGGAGTTGAGCGATGAAGAAATCCGTGCCGAGCTGGCCGCGGATATTGAAAAGATTTTGACACCTTGCGAGAAGCCTTTGGCGTTTGCGCCCGGTTCAGCGCCGTTTGTTATTTTGATGGTTGGGGTTAACGGCGCCGGAAAAACAACGACAATCGGCAAGCTGGCGTCCAGGCTTAAGGCCGAGGGAAAGAAAGTTTCGCTGATTGCCGGAGATACTTTTCGGGCGGCTGCGGTTGAACAGTTGCAGGTTTGGGGGCAGCGGAGTTCAATCCGGGTCTTTGCCAAAGAGGCCGGTGCCGATGCCGCCGGTACGGTTTATGACGGGCTGCAAGAGGCCTTGCGGCAAGGAGATGAGGTCGTGTTTGTGGATACGGCCGGGCGTTTGCAAAACAAGGCGGGGCTGATGGAAGAGCTCAAAAAAGTGGTGCGTGTCATTAAGAAAGTTATTCCCGAAGCGCCGCAGGCGACGCTGTTGACGATTGATGCCACTACCGGACAGAACGCTTTGTCGCAGGTGGCGGCGTTTGGGGAAATGGCAGCGGTCAGCGGGCTGGTGGTTACCAAGCTCGACGGCAGTTCCAAGGGCGGAATTCTGGTGGCGGTTGCCGAGGAGACCGGCGTTCCGATCCATTATATCGGAGTTGGGGAAGGCATTGACGACCTTGATGAATTTAATGCCAAAGATTTTGCACGCAATCTGCTGGGTGTGGAGCATTGACAGATGGAAGAGTTGAGCCTGATTGATTTTATTGAGGGAATGCAGCCGGAAAAGGCAAAGGTTGCCAAGCCGGAAGTTCCGGAGCTGACAGTCAGCGAGATTTCTTTTGAAATTAAGCGGTTTGTCGAAACGACTTTCGGCAAGGTGCGGGTTCGGGGCGAGATTTTTGGTGCCAAGCGGGCAGATTCCGGGCATTATTATCTTTCGCTTAAAGATGAGAATGCGGTGCTTTCGGCGGTTTGTTGGAAAGGTGTGGCGGCGCAGCTGGCGGTCAAACCGGAAGACGGTTTGGAAGTGGTGGCAACCGGAAAAATTACGACTTTTGCCGGAAAGTCTTCCTATCAGCTGGTGATTGAACAGATGGAGGTTGCCGGGACCGGCGCTTTGCTCAAACTGTTGGAGGAGCGTAAGAAACAGTATGCGGACGAGGGACTGTTTGATGCGGCTCACAAGCAAAAGATTCCGTATCTTCCGAAAGTGGTGGGGGTAGTAACCAGCGCCAGCGGTGCGGTTATTCGCGACATTATTCACCGAATCCGCAACCGGTTTCCGCGCCATGTGCTGCTTTGGCCGACGCCGGTGCAGGGCGAAGGAGCGGCGGAGAAGATTGCGGCGG
>UQFU01000084.1 GCA_900540425.1 uncultured Alphaproteobacteria bacterium | reverse complement strand
AAGTATTATTATGTTTTTCTTTCTCCGATACTCCGCAGAGTGGCGAATGTGCTCTGCGGAGTTCACTTTTGAGGGATATCCTCGTTATTCCTCACGATGTTTGGGTGTGAGTATGGCGGAAAAGAGAGAGGGCTACAGGTTAGCCAAATCTCTGCCTAAGGTACTGTATGCCATGACACTCATATAGCTGTCATTCCGGGCTTGACCCGGAATCCAGGTGATTAAGGAATCAACGTTGACCTGGACTCCGGCTCGGAGGCCGGAGTGACAGATAAAAAAATAGGCCGGAGTGACAGATAGAAAGAACAGGCTGAAGCGGCAGGTCAGAAAAAGTCCGGAATGACAGGCAAAAGGTTGGAATAATAAAAAAAACAGCATTAAGAGAGGTTGGCGACAAGGAGGACGGGCAGTTTAAAAAAAGGGAACCCCCTCCCGTTTATTGAGGGGAAGGGGTTTCGTTTTGAGGATTAAACATTTTGTAAAGCGTAACAATCCGTTGTTCGGAAGGGTTTAGTTTTCCCTGTTCTCCGAAGTTGATCTGATCATACAGCCTTTGAATATGCGGAAAAAACATTTGGTGCATGCCGCCGCTTTTTATCCGTCCTTCAAGCTCATGCATGAAATTGAAGGTTTCCTGACTGATTGTTGTGCCGTAAAACGGAAACTCAAGCAGAGTTCCGGAAGGATGTTCCCAGAGGTTGAGCGTATCTTTGATGTATTGATATACAATCATTTTGATTTCTCTGGCCTTTGAAGCGTCTTTAACGGTATCGTAAGATTTTTGCACCAGCGAAACCTGCTCTTCAAATATTTCCGGGTCGTCGGAGTAAGAAGTGCGCAATGCCAGCTGCATTTCTTCGGGCGTAATTTCTCCGTCCAGTTCGATTATTGTGATTCCGGATTTTATCCGCTGCATTTGTGACAGACGCCGTTCGTCAAACAACATGCCGCCTTTTTTGGTTTGGTTGGCAAGCCGGATGACGTTATGCAGGTCTGAAATGCCAGGTTTTTCAATTTGCATTTGCCGGGCAAGCGCGATATATGGCTGCAGCAGTTCAATGAATTTGTTGAGCTGTTTTTGCAGTAAAAAACGGCTTATCCGGGGTTGTGCAGAACGCTGGCTGCCCATTTGCTCGGCAAGAAATTTTTCGATTTGCTGTTGGATTTTGAGCATTGTCGGGTCTGTTACGACCGTATTGCTTTTTAGCTCAAGCGAGTGAGACATTTCAAAATACTGCGGCGTATCGGGAGCAGAGAGTTTCTGAAGGTATGCCAAAGCGCGATTGTGCATTTCTTCGGCGCCGGTATTGCTGTTTTGCAACGATTCGGCTGCCAGAGCCGCTTCATTTTTCAGATGGTAGTGCGACAGGCGTTTGAGCAGTTGGGAACGAATTATTTTTTCCAGCCCGCTTAGCTCATAAATGTAGCAGATGACCTCGTCATACTCAATGCCGTTTAAAACCAAAGCGGTTGCAAATTTCAAAGTCTCCGGCATTAGGCCGATTAACAACGTTTTTTCGTCATTTGTTAATTCTCTTTTTGTTTCCATAATGATAAAATTTAATTGTTTTACAAAATACTTTTTTTGTTCGGCATCTATTATAGACACAAACTATCCAAAAAATCAATATAAATTTATCGGTTACAGAAAAGAAAACCCTGCTTCCTTTCGGAGAGCAGGGGGGGATTCTATTCGTACAGTTTGGCAATGTAAACATGTTTCCGCAGCAGAAGCTGCTCGTGAACATATTGCCGGTGTCCTGCCGAAATGATTGTCCAGTTGTATTTGCAAAACAGATAAAGCATACTTTCGTCGAATTTTGTTTCGCAGCTGTCAAAGACAGCTTCCAAAAGTCCGAGGGGAACACATCCTTGGGCGAAAATTTCTTCCAGAAATACCAAGGTGATGGGACGCGTTCGCTTATGTGCCAGCCCGAAACGGATACTGCGGTGAAAGCCGGTTTTGTCCGTGAGCATGAGGTATTTTCCGGACATCGAAATCAGGTATTGGCCGAAAAGGCAATAATCTGCATTGCTGATTTTTGCATCATTTGGAAGGTTGAGCAAATCGTTAATTGTTGTTGTCATAAAAGTATAATTTTGGGAGTTAAAGAAACCCTCTGCAGTATAAAATACTGCAGAGGCGGTTTCACAAATACTAGTAGTAAAGTCGGCAAACATCACGATAAAGCTTGTCTTGCTCTGCAGAACGGTTGCGTCCGTGAGTTTCTTTTAATTTTATATAAAAGAACAAGTTATTTTTCTGGTTGGCAAGAATGTCGTGATAGGCGAACAAGTATGCCCACACTTCGTCTGTTACAAAATCAGACAGCATCATTTTTGCCCACAGAAACGGATCGCTGGTACCGAGTTTCAAACTTTTTTCCCAGAACGTCAGAGCTATTTGGGAAACAGTTTTTACAGGGTACTTACTCCCTTCATAAATCAAATTGGCAATCTGGATCGGAAATTCTTTGTAGTACTTCATATCACAGAAAGCGCTGATTTGTTCAAGCATTTCGTCGCTGACAGCAAGATCCTTCTTTTTGAGCGTGTTGAAATAAGTTTTACGCTGATGACGCAAGGTGTGATATATTTTTTCAATATCCGCCTTAATTTCTTCGCGTTTGATTATTTCCGGGCTCAGGCGATCTTCATTGCCGGCAAATTTACTTCTGGCTTTTTCGGCCAAAGACCACAGCAACGGGTTTTCTTTGAATACGTCTTGGTGGCTCAAAAAATAGTCTCTGGCTGTTTTCGGCACAAAATCGGCAGAGAAAATCATTTTCCACAAAAACGTGTTTAAAGAGTTTGGACGCTGCATCCGGGTAAAGAAATTGCAACAAGCCTGTCGTATTTCGTTGTCCGGATATTTGATGGCTTCGGTCAAAAACTCAGCCATTTGGATTGGGTACCGGTCATACAGGAAGCCGTACGGAGACGTGAGGAATTGAACTTCTTCACGAAGTTTGTCATTTGTCGTTTTCCAATCCTCAATCTGGCTTGTCAGAAATTTTTTCCGATCTTGCCTCATTTGGTTGGTGACATTCTCAATCCTCTCTTTGACAGTTTCTCTTTCTTTCTCAGAACGAGACAGATGGTGAGGTTGAATCACTTCAGCCGACTTATCTGTTTTTTGCTGTCCGGTTTCGCGCTTTTTTCTGCGTTCTTCGCGCTTCTTGATTGCTTCCGGGGTGTTTGCCCAATCCTTAACAACTGATGCTTTTGCTACTGTACTCATATAAAAAAAATTAAAAATTAATAATTATGTTATTGAAAATAATTGTCTAATGTAATTAAAATTTGTTGTTAGTGTACTAAAATTCTTTGTATTTTACAACAACTTTTTTATTGTAATTTAACTTTTTCAGGTTACATTGGCGTGAATTGTAAAATTTATAAGCAGAGGTTGCAGATGAAAGCTGGCAAATTTGGGAAACTGGCCCTTTGGGGGATAATCCTTTTGGGGGCGGGAGGATTGGTTTACGGCTGTTCAGGAAAAGAAGAAAGCCGTTACGAAACCCAAAAGCTTGAACGGGGAAAAATTATACAAAAAATTACGGCTTCGGGAATTATTAACCCGATTTCTACCGTAAATATCGGTACGCAGGTTTCAGGGTCGATTTCGGAGATTTTTGTGGATTACAATTCGGCAGTCAAGAAAGGCCAGCTGCTGGCGCAGATTGACCCGGCCCTGTTTGAGGCGACGGTAGCCCAACGACGGGCTGCTTTGGACATTGCCAAAGCCGAAGTCGAGGTTTCAAAAAACGACATTGTTTATTATAAAAAGCATCTGGAGCGGATTAAAAAGCTGAATTCTTCGCGTTATTCTGCGGATAAGGAGTTAGAATCGGCGCAGCGTGATTATGACAATGCTATTGTGCAGCTCAAATTGCAGGAAGCCCAGGTGAAGCAGGCCGAGGCACAGCTTAATTCGGCCGAGATCGATTTGCACTATACCAAAATTGTTTCGCCGGTGGACGGCATTGTGGTTTCTAAAGAAGTGGAAGTCGGGCAGACCGTGGCGGCAAGTTTTCAGACACCGACGTTGTTTAATGTGGCGGAAGACCTGACCAAGATGCAGATTGAAGCTTCGATTGTCGAGGCGGACATTTCCAAAGTCAAGGACGGTCAGAAGGTTGAGTTCAGCGTTGACGGCTATCCTGACGAGGTTTTTGTCGGCGAAGTGACGCAGGTGCGCAATCAGGCGATTACGACTTCAAATGTGGTTACTTATGAGGTAATTATCGAAATTGACAATAGTGCACAGAAGCTAAAGCCCGGCATGACGGCCAATGTGGAGATCATTACCGCCGAAAAAGACGATGCCCTGCTGGCGCCCAACAAAGCTTTGCGTTTTTATATGGAAGATGAGAACGGGCAGACGCAGCGTTATCGCGACAAGGGAATCTGGGTTATGGACGGGGAAACGCCCCGGCGCATAACCATTAAGACCGGTATTTCCGATGATGAGGAAACGGAAGTGGTTTCGGCTGATTTGCGCGAGGGCATGGACGTTATTCTGGAAAAGAGCGGCGGTGCGGAAAAAATCCGGGCAATGCGGATGAGGATGCCCCGCTGATGGCTTTGATTGAGCTGAAAAATTTGTGCAAGAGCTATTGGGTCGGGGAAATGAAGCTGGATATCTTAAAGCATATTTCTCTGACGATTGAAGCCGGCGAATTTGTTGCCATTATGGGCCCTTCCGGTTCCGGAAAGTCGACGATGATGAATATTCTCGGCTGTTTAGACAAACCGACCTCGGGAAAATATTGTCTTGACGGGATTGATATCGGAAAGCTGGATTCCGACGAATTGGCAGCTATTCGCAATCAGAAAATCGGTTTTGTTTTTCAGGGCTTTAATCTGCTGTCACGGACGTCGGCGCTGGAAAATGTGGAGTTGCCGATGGTTTATGCCAAAGTGCCGGCGGAAGAAAGGGCCAAACGGGCGGCAAAAGCGCTGAAGTCAGTTGGGCTGGCCAGCCGTATGGATCATCAGCCTAACCAGCTTTCCGGCGGCCAACAGCAGCGTGTGGCTATTGCCCGGGCGATTGTCAACGAGGCGCCGATTATCTTTGCCGATGAGCCGACCGGTAATCTTGATACCAAAATGAGTGGGGAGATTATGGAGCTGTTTACCAAGCTTAACCGCGATTTGGGGCGGACGATTATATTGGTGACGCATGAAGAAGACATTGCCCGGTACAGCGATCGTATTATCAAAATTGTTGACGGCGAGATTCATTCTGACGCAAAGGTGGAAAAATAATGGTTGATTTGAAGACGATTTTCAGTATTGCCATTCGTGCCGTCAGGGCCAATAAGATGCGTTCGACCCTGACCAGCCTTGGGATTATTATCGGGGTGGCGGCGGTGATTGTAATGCTGGCTATCGGAAACGGCGCGCAGATTTCCATTCAAAACGAAATGCGGACCATCGGTTCTAATTTGATTATTGTCCGTTCCGGCGTTTCTACTTCCAGCGGTGCCCGCGGCGGGCATGGTTCGCAGCCAACCATGAAACTCAGCGACGGGAATGCCATTCAGGAAAAAATTTCCCAAATCAAATTGGCAGCGCCGATTTTGAGCGAGGTGGCGCAGCTGGTTGCCGGAAATAACAACTGGTCAACCCAGGTAACCGGGACGGATAACCGAAATTTTCTGATTAAGGAATGGGATTTGGCCTACGGAAGAATGTTTAGCGAGGCTGATGCGAAAAATGCCGCCAAGGTGGCAATTCTCGGACAAACCGTAGTGAACGAGCTGTTTGGTGATGTTGACCCTTTGGGGCGGACGGTGCGGATCAAGGGGATTCCTTTTCGGGTTATCGGCGTTTTGGAACAGCGCGGTCAAAGCGGCATGGGGCAGGATCAGGATGATGAGGTTTTCATTCCGATTTCTACGGCGCAGAAAAAAGTTATGGGCGTTTCTTTTCCCGATCAGGTGAAATTTATCATTTTGCAGGCCGTTGACGCCGAAAGCACTTATACTTCCCAAGAAGAAATCAGGCTTTTGCTGCGTCAGAGGCATAATCTCGGGGCCAATAAAGATGACGATTTTGTTATCAGAAATCTGACCCAGATGATGGAAATGATGGAAAATTCTACAAAAGTCATGACAATTCTGCTGGGATCGATTGCTTCAATTTCTCTTTTGGTCGGCGGTATCGGAATTATGAACATTATGCTGGTTTCGGTAACCGAGCGGACACGGGAAATCGGTATCCGCATGGCAATCGGGGCAAAATCATGGGATATCCGTTGGCAGTTTTTGATGGAGGCGTTGGTGCTTTCGCTTATCGGCGGACTGATGGGGATATTGCTGGGGTTGTTTGGGGTACAGATGGTTAAGGTATTCAGTTCACTGACGCCGAGCGTTAATATCCTGTATATTTTTCTGCCTTTTTCCTTTGCCGGTTTGGTTGGGCTTTTTTTCGGTTTTTATCCGGCGTACAAAGCGTCGTTGCTTAATCCGATTAATGCTCTTCGCTACGAGTAAAAATCGCGCTCTATGGTCGACTGGTACAGATTTATCGGGGAAAATTTTTTAGTCATGTATTTTTATATACATTCAAATTATATACGTTCAAAAAAATTTCCCTTAAATCTTACTATCCAACTCACAGAGCGCGATTTTTGAAAGGTTTGCCTAGCGGTTTATTAGAGCGATTTAAATAACCGTGCCCCCTTGGTTGCGATAGCAGCCATCAAGGGGGCTGCGAGTTTTTTCTGAACGTCAGCAATGGCGCGCTTGCGGTTGAGGAAAGGGGAAAAGTCGAAGATCCCTTGACGATTGCTTCGCAATCGAGGGATGACTTCAATATACTGGTCACTCCGGCCTTATTTTTTTACTATCACTCCGGCTCCGAGCCGGAGTCCAGGTTAATATTGATTCCTTAGCCACCTGGATTCCGGGTCAAGCCCGGAATGACAGAGAAAAAAATGAGCCCGGAATGACAG
>UQFU01000083.1 GCA_900540425.1 uncultured Alphaproteobacteria bacterium | reverse complement strand
TATTGACCTGGACTCCGGCTCGGAGGCCGGAGTGACAGATAAAAAAACAGGCCGGTATGACAGAAAGAGAAAATGCTGTGCCGTGACAGGAAGGAATTAATTCGAAGATCCCTTGACATTTTTTCTAGCGAAAAAATGAGGGATGACTTTATGTGTGGACGATTGCTTTGCCGTTGAGGTATGAGTTTTTATGTTATTTCTTTTTTCTTAAGTTTAATGCTTATTTTGTATTGGTATTTGTAGGCGACATAGTGTAGGAAAGACAATTCGAGGTTGGCAAAGTTTCCGCTTTCAAGGGCAATGAGGTATTCTTGAGAACATCCTAACAATTTGGCGGCTTCGGCGATGTTTAATTTGCGGTAGGTTCTGATTTGCCGCAGCTGGTTGCCGAGGCTATGGCGAAAATGGCGCAGGCTTTGCTGGCGGGTTTGAAAATTATTATTCATGGTTCTAAACTCCCTTGAGGTTTCCGGTTAAAAGAAACCGCCCTAGCGATCCTAAGGCGGGGAGTTAGCAACTGTACACAAAAACAGTCGGCCTTCTTCGTTATGCGCCAGGCACACTTATTCCGGCCGCTCCCCATGAAAGGAGCTTCTTTTTGTGTAAGGAGTTGCTACACTCCGCATCCGGCTCTCCCGGATGCAAAAGCAAGATTAATACAAGTCCGGAAAAATGCAACAAAAATATTTCTTATCCGGTTGGCGGATAAGTTTATGGAAGTCAGGAAAATCAAAGGAAAAACGTAACGTTAAATATCTTTATCTACGGGATATAAAATATTTAGTGTTCTGTCGGGCCGCCTTTAGTCACAATTACCATTGCCTCACGCAGGATACGGTCATTGATCATATAGCCGGTTTGCAACTCGGAAACGATGGTTCCCGCCGGTTTGTCCGGGTCTTCCACTTCCTGAATGACCTGATGGTAATTCGGGTCAAAAACTGTATTGAGGATTTCCATTTTATGAACGCCAAACTTGTCAAAGACTTTCATCAGTTCGGCTTCGGTCAGTTCAACGCCTTTCAACAGCCCTTGGGCTTCGGCGCATCCGGCTTTTTTGTCCGCAGGGATGGCTTCAATGGCACGGTGAAGGTTATCGGCGACGCTTAACAGGCTTTTGGCAAAAGAGGAAATGGCGTATTTGTTGTTTTTTTCAATTTCCTGAGCGCAGCGTTTTTTGATGTTTTCGGCATCGGCATAAGCCCGCAAAAAATCTTCTTTCAAGCGCTGATTTTCCGCTTTTAAAAACTCCAAATCAACGGGTTCTTCCTCTTCGGGAAGCGCTGCTTCCTCATTGGCTTCAATGTCTTGCTCAAGCTCGGTTTCCGGGGTTTCTGAGTCTTCGTATTCCGGTTTATCAACTATTTTATCTTTTTTCATTTTTTCCTCTTTAAACTTTCGGATTATGCTTGTATATATAAGATATTTAGTGATTATTACACAACAAGTCAATAGCGGAAGTTATGTAGGTGCATACTATCCCTTTGCAAAAAAGGAGTGTGTCACTATGAGGGGTGTTTTTTTGGGTTGTGAGAGAATAAGAGATGAGGGCTAAACCGGCGTCAGTTAAAGTCGATAAACGGGGGTTGTTATCAAAAAAAGAGTTTGGAAAAATTTCCGCAATGCACGGGGAGGCAAAGCCGGGGGAGCAGGTCTTAGAAATTAGGAATGTGGCAGAGCAGCAATGCGCAGCCGCCGGAAAATGGCCGGAAGTCAAAAAAATAAACGCCTGGATGATTTCTTCGGAAACGGCAACCTTTATGAAAGTCGGCGGTTTGGGGGTTGTGGCGACAGAGTTGCCGGAAGCTTTTAATTCCGCATTTTCTTCCCAAGGCGATAAAATTTCCGTTGTTACTCCTCTTTATCTCGGCGATACCAAACATAAAAAATCTTCCCTTCGTCAAAATATTTATACCGGTGCCGAAAACCGTTCGGTAGAAATCAGAAAAGTTGCCAATATCAATGTTCCGTTTGTCGGAAAAAATCATGTTATCAATAATTTCAAAGTGGGCGTTTATACGGCACAAAGAGGATCTGTTGAGTATATTTTTCTCAAAAACCGCCGCTTTTTTACGATTACGACTGATTATCGCAATCCCGACTGTCAGGACGGATGCTATGTTTTGAACAAGCTCGGCGTGGACGAAGTGGAGCGTTTTGCTTTCTTTTCGAAGGCGGTTTATGTTTTGCTGCGGACTTTATGCCAAGACAGGGCCGGCATAGAAAAGCTTTCTTGTCCGAATGTTTTGATTGCCAATGACTGGCACAGCGGGGCGATTGCCGGGCTGACAAAGTATTTGACCACCATGCTGCAAAAACTCGGACGCCTGGAAAAGAAAATTGCCGACAAGATCCGCAATATTCCGGTTATTCATCTGGCCCATCATCTCGGATATCAGGGCTGGGACGGCAAAAATACGGTGCGGATTTTGAATGCCCTGTATGAAAATACCATCCGACCGGTTTTGAAAAATGCCAAAGCCTGCCGCAAAGATAACCCGCGTATTCACAACGCTTTGGTGGTGGACGGCGTTTATAATCAGGCCTGTTGCAATTTTCATCTTGCCGACCGGGTGGTGACGGTTTCCCGAAATTATTGCGAAGAGGTTTCCAAAGAGCCGGATTTTGGCTATGATTTTTGCAAGCTGCTTAATTTGCGCAAGGAAAACGGGACTTTTGTGGGGATTGTCAATGGTTATGACAAAAAGCTGATTACGCCCAATCCCAAAAGAATCGGCGGTGTCAACAGTCATTTCAGCGGTTTTGATTTTGGCTGTTATGATGAAAATTCTTTGGATATCAAAAAACAAAACAAGCGCGAATTTATCCGTTTATTGTCAAAGCTGGCGGTTGATGAAGAATATCGCCGCAAGACATTGCCGCTGCTTAATTTTTATAAGTTTGAAGACATTTCCGATTTGGAAAAGGCCAGCGATGATATTCCGATGTTTTGCGCGACCAGCCGTCTGGTGGAGCAGAAGGGATATGACATTGCCGCCAGTGCGATTGTCGAACTTTATCAAAGCAAAAAGATTAAGACCGCGCCGATATTTATTTTGGGCGGCGCCGGCGATATGAAGTGTTTTGAGCATTTGATGAAACTTAAAGACACGGTGGCAAAAATCAATCCCGAAGCGGCAAAACGGATTTTTGTTTTTCGCGGTTATAAGGACGAGTTTGCCTATGCCATTCAGTTGGCCAGCGATTTTTACATGATGCCCTGCCGTTTTGAACCCTGCGGCCTGACCCAAATGGAAGCAATGGCCAAAGGCAGCCTGCCGGTAGCAATGTCGACCGGCGGTTTGGTGGATACGATTGAAGACGGCGCCGACGGTTTTCGGACTCTGGTCTTTTTTGGAAATACCCGTCAGGTTTACGGAACGGAGAAAGACGGCAAACGTCTGAAAAACAATATAAATGCCTATGCCGAGGTTTTGCTCAAGGCGTTGGACGTTTTTGAGAATAATCCGGAAAAACTGCGGGAAATGGCGGTTACGGCAATGCGCAAAGATTTCAGCTGGGATGTCAAAGACGGCAGCGTCTATCAATATTATAATTTGTTGACAGCCGGGCATTTATAAAATTTGTGCTTGATTGGTACGGCGTTTTGGCATATCTTCAAAATAATTTATTAACTATTTGCAGAAGATATCATCATGAGACATTCAAAAAGAAAATCTGACGAACTCCGCAATGTGGAGATTATTCCCGGCTATAATCCGTATGCCGAAGGGTCTTGCCTGATTAAGTGCGGCAATACCCATGTGGTTTGTACGGCCAGCGTTCAAGACAAGGTTCCCGTTTGGCTCAAGGGGCAAAATAAAGGTTGGATTACGGCGGAGTACGGCATGCTGCCGCGTTCGACCCAAGTCCGGGTACCGCGGGAGACTTCCAAACCTTCGGGGCGAACGCAGGAAATTCAGCGTTTGGTCGGCCGTGCGCTGCGGGCGGTTGTGGATCTTGGCGCCATGAAAGATATTTCTATTTGCATTGATTGTGACGTTATCCAAGCGGACGGCGGGACGCGGACAGCCTCGATTACCGGCGGTTATGTGGCGTTGGCGCTGGCGCTTGAAAAATTGCAGCGTGAGGGGAAACTTTTGGTTAATCCTCTGAAAGAGGCGGTTGCGGCGGTTTCTTGCGCTTTGTATAACGGCGAACCGGTGCTTGATGTCGATTATATTGAAGATTCCAATGCCCAGGCAGACATGAATTTTGTTCTGACCGAAAGCGGAAAGATTGTGGAGATTCAGGGAACCGCGGAAGGCGCTCCGTTTGACGACGAACAGTTTGGCGCCATGTATGCCTTGGCCAAAAAAGGTATTGCCGAGTTGGTTGAAAAACAAAAACAGGCTTTGGGAAAGAAATGAAAGAAATCGGAAAGATTGTTATTGCTTCCCACAATCAGGGAAAAATCAGCGAAATCCGCGAAATGCTGGCGCCGTTTGAAATTGAAGTTTGTTCGGCAGAGGAGTTGAACCTGCCTGATGTTGAAGAAACCGGCACGACTTTTGAGGAAAATGCCCGGCTGAAAGCCGAAACATTGGCCAAAGCCAGCGGGTTGCCTTGCTTGGCGGACGATTCCGGTTTGTGCGTCAATGCTTTGTCCGGCCGTCCGGGGGTTTATTCCGCACGTTATGCGCCGGATCGCGATTTTAACAAGGGAATGGACAGGTTGCTGACAGAAATTGCCAACAGCGGTTCAGACGACCGGGGAGCACATTTTTCCTGTGTTTTGGCTTTGGCTTATCCGGAAGGTGGATGCCGCGTTTTTGAGGGGCGGATTGAAGGGCAGATTGCCCGGGAGAAAAGCGGCAACGGCGGTTTTGGTTATGATCCGATTTTTATTCCCGACGGTTTTGATAAGACTTTCGGTCATTTCAGCGCGGAAGAAAAAGCTGCGGTTTCGCATCGGGGCCGCGCGTTTGCAAAATTTATTGAGTATTTGACAAAGAACTGACCGGGTGTTAAAGGTATTCTAAATTAAGTTGATTATAATAACTATTTAAAAATTATTGGGTATGAAAAAAGAATGTTTTGACAAGTTTCGTCCGCCGCAGCCGACAGACTTGATGGATAATGTTTCGTTTTGCAGTTATCCGTGGTCCAATAAGGTGTATTGCCAGATGTGGGCTTGCCTGAGACCGACGGATAACGAAGGGAAATATGAGGCTTTTTCGGCAGAAGCCGTTGCCCAGAGGCTTCGGTACGGCTGTCGGGTTGCTTCGAGAAATGTGGGTTGCAGGGAAATTGTAATTGATCATTGCAATTTCGGACCGACCGAGTTTGTGGTTGTTGAAACTATTCACGGCCGAAAGTTTATGGTTTTTCCTTTTAAGTTTTTCTGGGGGATTAAGCCGTTGTGAAAGAGAAAGGTTTTCCGCTGTTGCGGAAAGCCTTTTTTGTTGTAAATTAGGTTGACTAATCGAAAGATTGTTTTAAACTTGCCGCTATGAAAAATAAAATCTGGAACATATCTTCTTCTTTGGGGTTTGCGGAAATTTTGGCGCAGCGTTTTCTTGACGAATATGCCGGCCGCCTGCCGGAACTTGCGGAGGTTTTGTTCCTGTTGCCCAATCGGCGGGCAGTACGGGCGATGAAAGAAGCTTTTGTCCGATTGCGGGGACTGACGCCGATGCTGCTGCCGCGCATGATGCCGTTGGGCGAGGTAGAGGAAGACGAGCTGTTTTTGACCGGCGGCAGCGGGCGGGAATTTTTGGACGGCATGTATCCGGCGATCGGAACGACCGAGCGGCTGTTGCTGTTTATTAAGATTATCATGGCCAAGCCGGCGGAGTTCGGCATGGAGAAGATGACGCTGGGACAGGCTTGTTTTCTGGCGCAGGAGTTGGCTTCGCTGATTGATATGGTGAACAACGAACAGCTTTCTTTTGGCAAACTGGAGCAGCTGGTGCCGGAGGATTATGCCGCCCATTGGCAGGAAACGCTCAAATTTTTGAAAATCATTACCCATTATTGGCCGCAGATATTGGCGGAACGCAAGTTGATTGATGCCAGCGAGCGGCGTAACCGCCTGCTGACGGCGCAGGCTGAAATCTGGAAACGTAACAAACCACGGCAGCGTATTGTTGTTGCCGGGACGACGGCGGCTTTTCCGGCGATGAAAGAACTGGTTAAAACGGTTTTGGAACTTCCGAGCGGCGAAGTTTATCTGGCCGGTCTGGATAAATCTTTGAGTGAGGAAGACTGGGCGGAAATAGATGAAACGCATCCGCAGTTTGAATTAAAAGAGCTGTTGGATTATCTGAAGCTGGAACGGGCGGGAGTCGCAGAGGCAGGCCGAACCCGCCAATCCGGAAGCGGAGGCTTTTATTGCCGAGGTTATGCGGCCGGCCGGGGTCAGCGACAAGTGGCTGGATTTGCCGCGCAGGGGGTTTTCGCCGCAAGCCTGGGGAGGCATCAGTCTGGTGAACTGCACGGATATTCGAGAAGAGGCTTTGGGAATTGCTCTGATTATGCGCGAGGCGCTTGAAGAAGAAGGAAAAACGGCGGCTTTGGTAACTTCGGACCGCAATTTGGCGCGCCGGGTGGCAAATGAACTGGAGCGTTGGAATATTCAGGTTGACGATTCTGCCGGGAGGCCATTGTCTTTTTCGGCAGCGGGGATTTTTTTGCGGCAGATTTTGCAGGCAGCAACCGGCGATAAGAAATTGTTTTGGGCGGAACTTCTGAAAAATCCGTTGTGTTGTCTGGGGCGCGAATACGGCGAAATACGCCGGCTGGTACGGCAGCTGGAGAAAAAAGTCTGGCGACAGCAAAGAGAAGACAGCGAAGCGGCGGCCTTTGAGAATGATGTTCGGGGGGCGTTGTCCGAACTTTCGGTTTTGCTGCATGGCGACAGGGTCGATTTTAAACAGCTGTTGGCCTGTCATATTCGGACGGCCGAAAAACTGGCGTCCCGCGGGGATAAGAGCGGCGAGCAGGTTTTGTGGGGCGGTGACGACGGCGAAGCGGCGGCACGGTTTGCGGCGGATTT
>UQFU01000082.1 GCA_900540425.1 uncultured Alphaproteobacteria bacterium | reverse complement strand
GAAGTTCGGGATCCTCCGGTGGGAGCAGCTGTGTTTCGGGAGGAAGCGCTTCCTGTAGTGGTGCAACTTCTTGTTCTAACGGATATACTTCCTCCTGCATGGACTGTGACGGAACGACGCGTTATACCTGTAACGAAGTTAGTGTACACACGCACAGCTATTCTTGTCCGTCAGGTTCACAGTCTGATTCCTGCGGTACCGGTTATGATAGTTCAATGGTTTCAAAAACCTGTTCCTGCGGCGCTGTCGGCGGAGGTAACTGTTACGTTTGCACAAAATGCGATTCCAGTTATAACCTCACTTACAGCCAAGCCTATTCTGAACCGGCAGAATATATTTCATGCGGCGGGCTGTTTAAAAGAGGAGATTGTTATCCCGAGGCATACCTTTCCGGCGGGATATGCGTTTATGACTGCCGCAAATACGACAGCTGTATTGCCAATGGCGGAAGCTGCGATACCTGCCGCACTTATTCCAATGCCCCCGAATGTGAAAAAAATTCCGGTTGCATGTAAAAAATTCCGGCTATCGGCAATTTCAAAGCATTGCCTAAAAAAACTCCCCGCAGCAGGGAGTTTTTGCCTCAGACTAAAACAAACTGGCGTGCTGCATATTCTCAAAATAACGGTCAATAGCAGCGCTGGCCGACTTGGCCAGCTTCCGCCGATAACTTTCCTGACGGAGCAATTTTTCTTCCGTACGGTTGGAGAGATATCCCATTTCCAGCAAAACCGCCGGAACGTCAGGCGCTTTCAGGACGGCAAATCCTGCAAAGCGGTGCGTATTGTCGAGCAGCTTAACGGATTTGCGCATTTCCTGAACCATAAAATTGGCAAATTCGGAAGAGCGGTTCATTGTTTCGCGCTGAGCCAGATTAATCAGAATATCCGACACTTCTTTGGAATGTTCGGCAAAATTCAGCCCGGCAATAACATCGGCTTTGTTTTCGCGTTCGGCCAAAGCTGCGGCCTCTTTGTCAGACGCGGTTTCCGATAAAGTGTAAACCGAAAGGCCTTTGGCATTTTTGTTCAGAGCGCTGTCGGCGTGGATGGAAAGGAACAAATCGGCCTTGTAGCGGCGGGCAATACGCACACGCTCGCGCAAGGGAATGAAGACATCGCGGTTGCGGGTCAGGTAAACCTTATAGCGGCTGTCCTTTTCAAGAATTTTTTTCAGCTCGCGGGCCATAGCCAGGGTAATGTTTTTTTCATAAACGCCGGTACAGCCGATGGCGCCGGGATCTTGTCCGCCATGTCCGGGATCAAGAACAATAATCCGTTTGGAATTGCTGTTTTTGGCAACTGCGGAATTGCTGCTTTTGGAGGTACTTTTTGACTTTGAGGCGGAATTATTTACAAAAGCGTGCTGATTGCCGACATGGGCGGCAAATTCCTTTTCGGTTGACACGTCCATGTCTATTACGAACCGCCAGCCAAAACTGCTTTGCGGCGGCAGCATAAACGCTTTTTTGACAATAGCCGGCTGTTTGAGATCAAAAGCGATGCGGGCGTCTCCTTCCGGAGTTTTGCCGACACGGATATTCGACAGCACAGTATTTTTATCAACATTTTTTTCAATTTTGGAATGAACCTTGGAATCCTTGACGTCGACAACCAGACGTTTGGGCGAAGTCAGAAGGAAAACATTGTAATCAAACTTCGAATCGGCATCAAACACCAGACGGACGCTGCCGACCCCCTGCCCGATACGCAAGGCATGGACATTTCCGGCCCAGGCATTCTGCACCGTCAGAAGCCACAGACAAACCGTCAGCAGAGTCCACACTCCGCACCGAAAAGACCGCCACATATTTAACAATGTCCTGTTCATCGCACTTTAATACTGTTTCTGCTGTTGGTTTTTAAGTATAACCGGATTTGTATTACCAATCGGTTAAAAACGCCGACAAAAAACTTCGTTTAAAGTTTATTTTTATGGTTGTGTTTATAAAACAAATCGTATATCGTAGTTTTTGGTTAGGTGTTTTTTACCGGGATTAGGCCTTTTTACAAATTTGTTCGGACTTTTTCAAGACCTAATTTTGGTACCGCCGTTTTATCATTACGAAAAGCGTGCTTCACTTAACCGCAGGAAAAGATTTTTGCCGGGTTCAGACACGGCGCCTGCCGAGGCGGAGCAAAACCTTAAGACTTCACCGGCAAAGCGCTGTGTAAAAGGATTTTTTAATGTGCCAAAGCCTGTAAAAGGTTTTGAAGGTAAACACAGACAGCGGAAAAGCTGGATTTGGATACTTAAAATTTTTGGAAATCTGAAAATTATGCCCGGCCAATTTGGATTATTTTGCTGCGACTTTGTTCGCAGGTGCTGGGAGTTTATATTATATGACCAAAAGAATGTTAATTGACGACACCCACAGCGAAGAAACACGCGTTGTGGTTCTTAACGGCAATAAATTAGAAGATGTAGAGTTTGAAACCTGCAGCCGCCGTCAAATCAAAGGAAATATTTATCTCGGAAAAGTCATGCGGGTCGAGCCTTCGCTGCAGGCCTGCTTTGTTGATTACGGCGGAAACAAACACGGTTTTCTGGCCTTTGGAGAAATTCATCCCGACTACTACAATGTTTCGGCCGAAGAAATGGCGCTGATTGACAAGGAAGTCGACGAAGTTATCGAAGCAAAAAAGCAATCTATCAAAGAGCGCGAGGCCGAACGGGAAAGGATCCGCGCCGAACGCGCCTTAGCCCGTGCGGAAGCAGAACGCCAGAAAGCCGAAGCTGCGGCCGTTCAGGCTTCTGAAACTTCGGAAACGGAAGCCAAAGCGGAAAAAACCGATAAAATACCGGCAGAAGAAGCTCGGGAAACAGCAGAGATTGCACAAGCTTCCCAAGAAGAAGCCGCAGAATCCGGCGTTTCCGGAACCAAAGAAAGCGCATCGCCGGAAAGCAGCGAAGAAGAAAAAATCAGCGACCAGGAGCTTGAGGAAGCTGCAGAAGCCGCACACACCAAAAAGCGAATCCTGAAAAAGAGAATCCGCAAACAAAAGTCGAAATCTGCCGCAGAGCCGTTGACAGTTATGAACGAATCGGCAGGCATCAGCGAAGAAAGCATTTCCGAAGACATTTCTCCGGCACGAATTTCCGATGCCGGCGGCGAAGACGAAATTGACGCCGATGACGACGATGACGATCAGGAATATGATTTTGAGCTGCAGCGCAAATTGCTCAAGGCCCGCAAACTGTATCACCGCAGCCGGATTCAGGACGTTATCAAAGAAGGCCAGATTTTGCTGATTCAAATTGTCAAAGAAGAAAGAGGCAACAAAGGTGCCGCGCTGACGACGTATTTGTCTCTGGCCGGACGCTACTGCGTTTTGATGCCCAACCGCATCAAGAGCGGCGGAGTATCGCGTAAGATTACCAATGCCGCAGACCGCAAACGCCTGAAAGGAATTGTCCGCGAGCTGCCGCTGACTTCTGACATGTCAATCATCGTACGCACCGCCGGAGAAGAAAAGACCAAATCCGATATTGTCCGCGATTACAATTATCTTATCCGCAGTTGGAATCAAATCCGTCTGGCAGCACTCAGCACCAAGGCGCCAGCATTGATTCACGAAGAAGGGAATTTGATTAAGCGGGCTTTGCGCGACATTTACACCAAAGAAGTGGCCGAAATCCTGGTAGACGGCGAAAACGCCTATAAGATGGCTCGAGATTTCTTCCGGATTTTGTCGCCGCACAGCCTTAAGAAAATCAAGCTTTACCGTAACAACGAGATGCCTCTGTTTCAGCGTTTTCAGGTTGAAACACAGCTTGACAAGCTTCACGAAGCCAATGCGCAGCTTGATTCCGGCGGGTATCTGGTGATTAATCCGACCGAGGCTCTGGTTGCGATTGACGTTAACTCCGGACGCGCAACCAAAGAAAAAGACCTGGAAGAAACCGCGCTCAAAACCAATCTGGAAGCCTGCGACGAAATTGCACGCCAATTACGGATGCGCAATCTGGCCGGGCTGGTGGTTATTGACTTTATCGACATGGACGAGCCAGCCAACAACCATGCCGTAGAACGCCGTATGAAAGAAGCGCTCAAGCGTGACCGTTCACGGGTTCAGGTCGGAAAAATGAGCTGTTTCGGGCTCTTGGAAATTTCACGACAGAGAATGCACTCTTCCTTTATGGAAAGCAACTACGTCGTTTGTCCGCACTGCCGCGGCCAGGGTGTGGTCAGGACGGTTGAATCCGGAGCGGTTTTGGTTTTGCGCGGCATTGAAGAAGAAGGAATTAAAAACCGTTCGTCGCAGCTAAACGTTTTTGTTCCGACAGACGTGGCCATTTATCTGCTGAATCAAAAACGCCAAAATATGGTCGAGCTGGAACAAAAATACAAAATGAACGTTATCATTTCCGCTGACGACAGCATTAAAAACATTGCCGATTACAGGATTGAGCGCATCAAGGCGGTTAAAATACAATCCGAAGAAAAGAAAGCGGCTGACGAAGGCTTAGCAGAACAACGCCAGGTTCAGGCGGCCGCCGAAGAAACCGCAGAGACCGGGGCGGAAGTCCAAACGGCGGAAACAGAATCTGAAAACAACGTACGCCGCAGCCGCAGAGAACGTTCGGGCCGCAACCGCAGAGAGCGCGGCCGCCGCGACCGCCCGGCCAGAAGCCGGCGCGACAGCAATGCCGAGGTTACGGCGGACAATCCGGCTGCCGCCGGAGAAACCACGCCGGCAAAAAAAGAAAAACAAGAACCGGTAATCTTGTATAACAGCCACGGCAATAATATATCTAAACCGGAAGAGGCAACTAAGCCCGACGGCGGAGAGACAAAGGAAAAATCAACTTGGTGGAAAAAACTTATCAAAGGCTGAAAGGCTTAAAGTTAACCGCAGGTTTATCCGGGCTGCGAAGCGGCATATGGCTGTTCGCAGCCTTTTTGGCACTTTTTGTCCGGCCCGCCCAGGCAATCACCATTATTTCCGATGAGGAGACCGAACGGCTCCTTTACAAAACGGCCGCCCCTTTTTATAAAACGGCCGGCATTCCCCTGCGCCGGAGCGGCCTTTTTATTGTACAGGACAACAGTCTGAACGCGTTTGTGGGCGACGGAAACAACTTGTTTGTCAATACCGGAACAATTATGGCGGCAGACAACAGCAACGAACTGGCCGGCGTTATTGCACACGAAACCGGGCATATTGCCGGCGGACATATTCTGCGCGGCAAGCTTCAGGCCGAAGAATTGCAGCAAATCGGCCTGGCCTCTCTTATCCTGGCCAGCGCGGCGGCAGTTACCAGCGGACGGGCCGATGCGGCAATGGCCATTGCGCTGGGCGGGCAATCTTCCATGTTGACCGGCTTTACGTCCTTTCGAACGGATCAGGAGCGGAGCGCAGACGAAGCGGCAGTCAAATATTTAAGCGAGACCGGACAATCTCCTGCCGGAATGTTGAATTTTATGAAAAAAATTCAAACCGGAAACCGCTTGAGCGGCATAGAAGAAACGCCATATTTTCGGACTCACCCGGTGACGCGGGAGAGAATAAGCTTTTTGGAACAGGCTGTTCGCAACAGCAAGGCATCTTCTTCAGGAGACGACGAATCGTTTAAACGCGTGAAGGCAAAATTGACCGGTTTTTTGAGCACGCCCGAAGAAACCTACCGCAAATATCCCTGCACCGATACCTCGCCGGCGGCGCGTTATGCCCGTTCGATTGCCGATTTCAAAGCCTTGCGCATGCAGTCTGCGCTTAAAGGCATCAACAGCCTGATTAAAGAAGAGCCCCAAAACCCTTATTTTCGCGAACTGAAAGCGCAAATGTACATGGAAACCGGAAAAAGCAATTTGGCCAAACGGGAATATGCCAAAGCTTTGGAACTGCTCCCGAATTCCGCTTTATTCCAAATCAACTGGGCGCAGGCGGCGTTGGAAAGTTCCCCTTCTCCCGAGGAATTGCAAAAAATTATCAATCTTTTGAACAAGGCGGTTATCCGTTACCCCAGCCCCTTTGCCTGGATGCTGCTTTCCAGAGCTTATGACGCCCAAGGGGAACGCGCCTATTCGGATTACGCTGCGGCGGAATACAGCTTTGGCATCGGGGCGATTGAGACAGCGCGCCAACAGGCGCTCCGGGCTCAAAAAGCGCCGCAAATCTCCCGGCAGCTCAGGCTCAAAACGGACGATTTGCTGAAGCGCGTCAAGGCAATTTTAAAGGAAAATCCGAGCCAAAGACAATAAGATCTTGAAAAAACTTTTTAATATGATAAGTTAATTTTAAATTGAAGTATTATTTTGCTCTAAAAATTTAAGCCTTATGAACAATTATGTATTCTTTATTGACAAAGAGAAAGATCTTTTGTCTCAGGAAATTTTTGCGCTGATGCGGTCGGCAGGCGCCAATTTTCATGAACTTGAGAGCCAGCTTCGTTATGGAGCATCGCATTTTGTATCTCTTTTGGATTTATTGCTCAGCAAAAAAATGAGACCGGTTATTATCGTTCAAAATCCGCAAAAAATTGATTTTGAATTGCCGGGCAAGGTTATTCTGATCTCGGAAAACATTTTATCGCGCCTTAGCGTTTTGCTTAGGATTCCGCTTAATACGTATTTAAAATTCGTACAAATTTATGCAGAAAAAGGCCTCCCCGAACTGCTGAAAAAATGTGGAAAGCGTGATGAATTCTTGGAAGTCTTGTATAATGATTATGAAGCCAGAGGATATGATAGCAAAAAAGTTTATTTTTCCGAACAAATTCAGTTTCGCGAACACCGCGGCGTTCTGACGGGAAGCGGTGCGGAATTTGTTCCGGAAGTGGTTTGGCACCGGGCTCAAATTAAGTCTTTTCAGGACAAGCAGAATTACTGTCTGATTTTGATTTATCCGACTTATCACGGCCGTTTTAAACTGCATTACTTTGGCAACAACGATACGATTGCCCAAATTCGTTGCTTTTTATGCGCCAATACGCTGCTCCGAACCGAAAACGAGTGGATCGGATATTTTCCGGATAATGAGAAGCAACGAATTGTCCAAAGGATTATCGCTTTGCATAAGTGATTATGTTTTTCAGAAAACGCCCTGTTACCGAATTGCCTCAAAATTTTTTGGGGCTGGGGAACAGGGCGTTTTTGCCGTCAGAGCTTGCGGAGCGAAATTTTTTCGGGATTGCGGCGTATTAGCTCAATGTTG
>UQFU01000081.1 GCA_900540425.1 uncultured Alphaproteobacteria bacterium | reverse complement strand
CAGGCCGAAGTGTTGGGCGAGATTAATTCGGCAGAGTATGCCGGATTGTTAGAGGCGATGATGGTTTCGGTGAATGTCCGTCCGAAATTCGGAATGCATCCGCGGTTGAAAATCCTCGGGCCGATTGAGGCCCGGCTTAACCGCTTTGACGTTACGATTATCGGCGAGGCAAACGAAGGCATTTGGCCGCAAGCGCCGGGGGCGGATCCGTGGATGTCGCGTCCGATGAAGAAAGAATTCGGTTTTCCGCTGCCGGAACGGGCAGTAGGGGTAAACGCCTTTGATTTCAGCCAATTATTGGCCGGCGACGAGGTTTATCTGACCCGGGCGGAACGAGTGCAGGGGACGCCGATGGTCAAGTCGCGCTGGTGGCTGCGTCTGGAAACCGTGTTGAAGGCGCTGAATTTGGAACCGCAGAGTTTGGAAAATGCGGTTTATCGTCTGTGGGCGCGGCATCTTGACCGGCCGGAGCAGCCGGAGCGCCTGTCGCCGCCGCAGCCGCGGCCGCCGCTTGAAGCCCGCCCGCAGGAACTTTCGGCCAGCGCGATTGAATTGTGGATGCGCGATCCTTATTCGGTTTATGCCAAATATATTTTGAAGCTGAAACCGCTTGAAGAACTTGACCGCGAGCTGACGCCGGCTGATTACGGAACGATTATCCATGCGGTGTTGCAACAGTTTAACAATAAATATCCGCAACAGCTGCCGGAAAATGCCAAAGCCGAACTGCTGAAACTCGGAGAAGCGTATTTTGAGCAAAATCAGATTGCAGCAGAAACCAGAGCTTTTTGGTGGCCGAATTTTCTGAAAAGCGTAGATTGGATTTTGGAGCGGGAGAAAGCCTATCGTCCGGGGATCCGCCGGGTTTATAACGAAGTGCGAGGCAGCGCCGAGATAAAAACGGCGCGTGGATTCCGCGTAACGGCGATTGCCGACCGGGTCGACGAAACGACCGAGGGACGGTATAATATCATAGATTATAAAACCGGAAGAGCGCGCAGCGAGAAGGAAGTCCGCGGCGGATATGCCCCGCAGCTGCCGATAGAAGGGCTGATTGCCCGGGCGGGCGGTTTTGGGAATTTGCCGGCAAGAGAAGTGGACAAGCTGATTTATTGGCAGCTGGCGCGGCAGGAAACGGAAATTTCCGGAGAGACGGACAAGCTGTTGGACGATACTTACGAGCGTTTGCAAAAGCTGGTCAGCCTGTTTGAATTTGAAACCACGGCGTATGTCTGCCAGCCGAATCCGAAACGGATTCCGGAATATTCGGATTATGAACATTTGGCGCGGGTACGGGAATGGTCGGTTGTCGGTGATGAGAACGAAGGGTGAGGCAGATGGCTCAGACGGAAATCAGGCAAAGCAGGGAAAGCCGCGGCAAGCTGGCAACCGCACAGCAGCGAAAAGCGTCGAATCCGGAAAAGTCGGTTTGGGTACAGGCGTCGGCCGGAACCGGAAAGACCAAGGTATTGTCTGACCGGGTTTTGCGGATTTTGTTAAACGGCTGTCCGCCGGGGCGGATTTTGTGTCTGACTTATACCAAAGCGGCGGCGGTGGAAATGAGCCAGCGTATTTCGGCGCGGCTGAGCGCCTGGGCCGTAACAGATACCCAAAAGCTTGACGAAGAACTGGAAAACCTGTTTGGAGGCCTGCCGGCGAATCAGGAAGACTTGGCGGAACTGGAAGCAACGGCGCGGCGGTTGTTTGCGGTGTTGCTGGATACGCCGGGCGGAATGAAAATTCAGACGATTCACAGTTTTTGCCAAGAGATTTTAAAACGGTTTCCTCTTGAGGCGCACATTTCTCCGTATTTTGAGGTTATGGACGATCGGGCGGCGGCGGAAGCCCTGGGGGAAATCCGCAGGCAGCTGCTGGCGGAGATTGAACATAATCCGCACAGCCGGGCAGCGGAAGCGATGTCTTTTCTGACCGGGAAAGTGAGCGAGTTTTCTTTTCCGAAGATTTTGACGGCCATTGCCGAATCCCGCAATAAGATTGCGCGCATGTTTTCTCGTTATCAGACGCCGGAAGCGGTGGTTGCGGAATTGGCGCGGCGGTCGGGGATTGTTCCCGAAAGCACGGAAGGCGGTTTGCTGGCGGAATTTGCCGCCGCCGCGGATTGGGCAACTTTGCAAAAGCTGGCGGAAGCCTGGCGGCAAGGCGGAAAATCGGACAATACCAAAGCGGAAAAGCTTTTTCGGATTTTAGAGACGCGGGATATTGCCGGCGGGTTTGATGATTATCAATCCTGTTTTCTGAATAAGGACGGCGCATTGCCGGCACGTCCGGGAACAAAAGACGCCGTGGCTTTTTATCCGGATTTGCCGGAGGTTTGCCTGGTGGAAGGAGAGCGTCTGCAACAGCTTTCAAAACAGCTGGCGGCAGTTCGGCTGCTGGCGGCGACCAAGGCGGTATTGTTTTTGGCCGAAGATTTGATTTCGGGTTACAACCGGTTTAAGGCGCAGCATGCCAAGCTTGATTATGAAGATTTGATTGTCCTGACCCGACGGCTGCTTGACAGCCCGCAGGTGCCGCAATGGGTAATGTTTAAGCTTGACGGCGGCATTGACAATATTCTGATTGACGAGGCGCAGGACACATCGCCGGACCAATGGGCGATTGTCAAGGCGTTGACTGCCGGGTTCTTTGATGATGCCGGAGCCGGGGGACGAAGACGAACGGTTTTTGCGGTGGGCGACAAGAAGCAATCGATTTATAGTTTTCAGGGGGCGGAACCGAAAGAGTTTGAACGGATGCGCGGTTATTTTGCGGCAATGCTGGAAGAATGCGGCGCTTTTGACGAAGTTAACCTGGAAGTTTCCTTTCGGTCGGCCTCAGCGGTTTTGGACATGGTCAACACCGTTTTTTCGGAGCCTGCGGTCAAGCCCGGCGTTGCCGGAGAAAATGAGGACATTACCCATATTCCGTTCCGGATCGGGGATGCCGGAAAAATTGAATTTTGGCCGCTGACTGAACCGGAAGAAGGGGAGAATCCGGATATTTGGCTGCCGCCGGTGGAGCGAGTCAGCGCCGAATCGACCAGTTCGCGTCTGGCACGCGAAATTGCCCAGCGAATCCGCGAAATGGTCGAAAGCGGCGAGAGTTTGGCATCACAGGGACGGCCGTTGCGGTATCGCGATTTTATGATTCTGGTACAGCGGCGCAACAGCTTTGTCGAAGAACTGGTGCGGGCCTGCAAAAATGCCGGCGTGACGATTGCCGGGGTTGATAAAATCAAACTTTCCGAACAGATTGCGGTGCAGGATTTGATTTCTTTGGGGCGGTTTTTGCTGCTGCCCGGAGATGATTTGTCTTTGGCCGAGGTTTTGAAGTCGCCGCTGTTCGGGCTTGATGACGACGATTTGTTTGCCCTGTGTTACGGACGCAATCCGGGAACGACGGTTTGGAGCCGGTTGGCGTCGAATCGGAAATACGCCGATGTTTATGCCCTTTTGCAGGAATTGTGCAATTTGGCGGAGAAAGTTCGTCCTTTTGAACTTTATTCCCATGTTTTGGGCAAGCTTAAGGGACGGCAGAAGTTTGTGGCCCGTTTGGGGGCGGAAGCGGAGGACGGTCTGGACGAGTTTGTGAATCTGACGCTGTCGTTTGAGCAGGAGCATATTCCCGATTTGCAGGGGTTTATCGACTGGATGTCCAAAGACGATGTGGAAATCAAACGGGAACTGGAGCAGAGCGATGCCGATGCCGTACGGGTGATGACGGTTCACGGTTCCAAGGGGCTGCAGGCGCCGGTGGTGATTCTGCCGGATACGGTCCGGGTGCCGGCAGTAAAAAACGAATCGGCAATGTTGTGGGATGATATTTTTTATTATCCGCTTTCATCCAAAGATTATGAAGATAACTGCAAAAAAATTAAAGAAAACGAAAAGGCGGCGGCGCTTGAAGAATATCGGCGTTTGCTGTATGTTGCCCTGACTCGTGCCGAAGACCGGCTTTGTATCTGCGGCTATTATAAAAGTCAGCGCAGCCGTCCGTCCGATGAATCGTGGTATGGTATTTGTGCCGGGGCATTAAAGCAGATCGGATGGGAAGCCGAAGGAGGGAAGATTGAATATTCGTCACCGCAGCTGATTGTTCCGAAAGCCAAAAAGACTGTAACTGCAGCGGATGTCAGCCGGCCGGATTTTGACTGGATTTACAGAGAAGCGCCACAGGAAAGTGCTTTGGCCCGGCCGCTGGCGCCGTCGAAAATGGATGACGAAGAACCGGCGCTGGTTTCGCCTTTGGGCAGCGACGGCGGCAGCCGTTACCGCCGGGGGCTGATTATTCACAAGCTGTTGCAGTTTCTTCCGGAAGTGCAGGACAGAAACAAATCGGAGATCGTTGCCGAATTTCTGGAGAAAAACGCTCCGGAACTTTTTGCCGAAGAGAAACAGCGAATCTGCCGCGAGGTTTTGGCGCTGATTGAAAATCCCGTCTTTGCGCCGTTGTTTTCGGAACATTCAAAGGCCGAAGTGCCGATTATGGGATTATCCGGCGGGCGGATTGTTTCCGGGCAGGTTGACCGGCTGGCGGTTGTCGGCGATGAGGTGATGGTGGTCGACTATAAGACCAATCGTCCGGCGGCAGCGGCTTTGAAAGACGTTCCCGCGGCCTATCTGCGGCAGCTGGCGGCTTATCGCGATTTGTTGTCCCGGGTTTATCCGGGCAAAAAGGTTTCCACTTTTATTTTATGGACGGATACGGCGAATTTGATGCAGGTGGAATAAAATTTATTTTCTGCATAATTCCTCTTTAATCTGAAAAAATTATACACTATATTAAAAGAAACATGAATCTTAGATAAGAAAGGAACAGAATATGCAATCGATTAATGACAGCCAGTTTGAATCTGAAGTTTTGAATTCCAAGGGTTTGGTGTTGGTGGATTTTTGGGCTGAATGGTGTGGGCCGTGCCGTCAGTTGGGGCCGATTTTGGAAGATGTTTCCAAATCTATGGGCGACCGGGTCAAAATCTGCAAGATGAATGTTGACGAAGCTCCCAATACCGCCGCTCAGTTCGGTATTCGCAGCATTCCGACCATGTTCTTGTTCAAAGACGGCAAGCAGGTTGATACCAAGACCGGGCTGAATTCAAAATCGGTATTGGAATCCTGGATTGAGAAATTTTGCTGATTTTTGCCAAAGAAGTAATGAAACCTCCGTGATTGCGGAGGTTTTTTATTTGCCTAATTTGAAAATCGCTATTGAGTTTTGCGGGATTTGACTCTATATCTATATACAGGAAAAATTTTTAAGGAATTACGATGAAATCAGGAAAAAGTATCATCATCTGGCTGGTGGCGATTATTGTTCTTTCCGCCGTCATGAATATGTTTACCAACAATCCGCAAAACCGCGGTTATCAGTCTATTCCGTTTTCTGACTTTATGAATGAGGCTGAAAACAAGCAAATCAGCGAAGTCGTGATTGAGGGGTCGACTATTCTCGGAACGGCTGCCGACGGCACAAAATTCAGTACTTATGCCCCCTATGATCCGAGTATGATTGAAACGTTGCGCAAAAGCGGCGCCAAGGTTGAGGCCCGGCCAGAAGACACTTCCGCCAACACGTTTTGGGGTGTTCTGATTTCTTGGTTTCCGATGATTTTGTTAATCGGGGTTTGGATTTTCTTTATGCGTCAGGCGAGTTCCGGCAACAACAAGGCAATGAGTTTCGGAAAATCGCGCGCCCGGCTGATTGAGAATACCAAAAAGGTTACGTTTGACGATGTTGCCGGAGCCGATGAAGCCAAGCAGGAACTTGAGGAAGTTATTGAATTTTTGAAAGAACCGGCCAAGTTTCAGCGTTTGGGCGGAAAAATCCCCAAAGGCGTTTTGCTGGTCGGCTCTCCGGGTACCGGCAAGACCCTGATTGCCAAGGCGGTGGCCGGTGAGGCTAATGTGCCGTTTTTCTCAATTTCGGGTTCTGATTTTGTGGAGATGTTTGTCGGGGTCGGCGCGTCGCGGGTTCGCGACATGTTTGCCCAGGCCAAGAAAAATTCTCCCTGTTTGCTGTTTATTGACGAGATTGACGCCGTCGGACGCCATCGCGGCGCCGGACTGGGCGGCGGCAATGACGAACGCGAACAGACGTTAAATCAGCTGTTGGTTGAAATGGACGGTTTTGAAGACAATGAGAATGTTATTCTGATTGCGGCAACCAACCGTCCCGATGTTTTGGATCCGGCTTTGTTGCGTCCGGGGCGTTTTGATCGGCAGGTTGTGGTTTCTAATCCGGACAAAAAAGGCCGGGAGGAAATTTTGAAGGTTCATGTCAAGAAAGTTCCTTTGGCCAAAGACGTTAATTTGTCGGTGATTGCCCGCGGTACGCCCGGCTTTTCGGGGGCTGACCTGGCGAATCTGGTGAATGAGGCGGCGTTGCTGGCGGCGCGCAAGAACAAGCACAAAGTTACTTCCAAGGATTTTGACGAAGCCAAGGACAAGGTCATGATGGGTTCCGAACGCAAGTCTATGGCGATGGACGAGAAAGAGAAACAGCTGACGGCGTATCATGAAGCCGGGCATGCGATTTGTTCATTGTATGTCAAAGAGACCGATCCGATTCATAAAGCGACGATTATTCCCCGGGGACGCGCCTTGGGAATGGTTCAACAGCTGCCGGAAAAAGACCAGTATTCGTATTCCAAAACCAAGATGAAATCGCGTTTGGCGATTATGATGGGCGGCCGGGTTGCCGAAGAAATCAAGTTCGGAGCAGATGCGGTAACCAGCGGCGCTTCTTCGGATATTGCCGCGGCGACGAATCTGGCGCGTTCAATGGTGACCGAGTGGGGAATGAGCGATCGTCTGGGCCCCGTTTTGTATGCTGAAAATTCCGGAGAGGTTTTTCTCGGAAAGTCGGTTACGCAAAATAAGAATATGAGCGAAGATACTGCCCGTTTGGTGGATGCGGAAATTAAGTCGCTGGTCTTGTCCGGTTATGAGGAAGCCAAACAGATTTTGCGCGACAAGGGGAAAGAATGGGAGCTTTTGGCAGAAGCGCTGATTGAATATGAAACCCTGACCGGTGATGAAATCAAGCAAGTGATTAAAGGTGAAAAGCTGGAGCGCAGCGATGACGTTCCGGTTGCGGAAGAGAAGAGGACTCATTCGTCGGTTCCCGAGCTCTAGGTAAAAGTTCGGCTAGTGAGGCAACTAATACAGATTTTTCGAGTTGGCGGCTCCAATCGTGTAGGTCTATCTACACTCAGTCGCCG
>UQFU01000080.1 GCA_900540425.1 uncultured Alphaproteobacteria bacterium | reverse complement strand
GGGTTACACCCGTTAATAAAGAACCCCGCGTTAAACGCGGGGGTTACTTTTTTTACAGAAATTTGTCTGAAAATTATAAAGACTTTCCGTAAGCTTTGAGCCGGTTGCGGACAAAGCCGCGCAGGCTGACTTCCGGTCTGGCGCCGTAGTGGCCGAGAATTTCGGCAGCGGCAATACCGCCAATCATGGCGCATGTTCCCAGGCTGCGTCCCTGTGTGTAGCCATAGAGGAAGCCGGCGGCATACAAATCTCCGGCACCGGTGGAATCGACAATGTTTTCGACCGTTTCGGCTTCAACATAAGTTTTGGTTCGTCCGTTGACAATAACCGATCCTTTGGCGGAGCGGGTTACGGCAGCGGTTTCAACCTTGCCTTTAATCATGTCCAGGGTTTTGTAAAAATCAGGTTCTTCGAACAAAGCTTTTATTTCTTCTTCGTTGCCAAAAAGAATGTCGACATAATCTTCAATTAATTTTAAAAATTCTTCACGGTGGCGGTTGACGCAGGATTTATCCGAAAGGCTGAAAGCGACTTTCTTGCGATGGCGGTGTGCCAGTTCGCAGGCTTTGGTCATGGCTTTTTTGGCTTCTTCTTCGTCCCAGAGATAACCTTCCAGATAAACAATCCGGGCGCTTTTGATAATTTCTTCGTCGATGTCTGCAACCGAGAGCATTTTGGAAGCGCCGAGATAGGTGAACATGGAACGTTCGGCGTCGGGCGTGACCAAAACGATGCTGCGGCCGGTAACTGGTCCTTCGTTTAAGGGAGTGGTAAAGAAGTCGACGCCGGCAGCACCGATGTCGCGGCCGAATTCCTGTCCGAGTTCGTCATCGTGGACTTTGCCGATGAAGGCCGGCTGTCCGCCGAGCGAGGCCAGGGCGGCAACGGTATTGGCAGCCGATCCTCCGGAAACTTCGCGTTCGGGCATGATTTCGGCATAGATTTTTCCGGCTTCGGGTGCGCTGAGGAGCGTCATGCCGCCTTTGGGAAGGCCGCGTTCTTTTAAGAAGCCTTCTCCGACTTTGGCCAATACGTCGACAATGGCATTACCGATACCGACAACATCGTAAAAATTGGAATCTTTGTTTATCATTTGTGTTCTCAAATTTGGTTGACCTGTCTGCTGAAAAGACTGTCATGTCATAAATCGAACTCTTCGCGTATGTCTTTTATGCATGTCATTGTTTGATTTATTTTCAGCACAGCCTTTATGTAGCCCATAATTGCCGGAATTGCAAGGATAAAAAAAATCCGGCACGGCGGCCGGATTTTTTTTTGAATCTTTCCAAACGGACTACTCGTTGGCACCCGGGCAGACTTTTGCCTGTTCGGCGTTGAATTTAATCCATTTTTCATCAGCTTCGTCATCGGAAGTGATTGCTTCCTGGGGGCATTCGGAAATGCAAACGCCGCAGTCGATGCATACATCGGGATCAACAACCAGCTGAGTGTCGCATTCATGAAAAGCATCAACCGGGCAAACTTCTGCACAAGATTTGCATTTGATGCATGCGTCATTAACAACAGAAACCATTTTAAACTCCTTAGTTCTTATTTAAAAATCAACCCTAATTTAACCGGATTATTATTTAAAGCAAGTATTTTGTGGCGAAGAGTTGCATATAAATTTGCTCTGACCTATATAAAAGGTAAATCGAAAGAATAAACTTTTCAGTATCAGGAGTTAAAAATGTCAGAAAAAATGAATTTTCAGGCCGAAGTCGGCAAATTGTTGGATATTGTGGTCAATTCATTATATTCGGAGCGGCATATTTTTTTGCGGGAGCTGATTTCGAATGCCAGCGATGCCTGTGACAAGCTTAAGTATCTGGCATTGACTCATCCGGATATTGCCAAAGCTTCGGGAGAATTCAAAATCCAGATTACCCCCGATGCCAAAAGCAATACTCTGAAGATTGCCGACAACGGTATCGGAATGAACAAGGACGATTTGGTCAATCATCTGGGAACGATTGCCAAATCGGGAACAGCGGAATTTGTGAAAAATGTCAGCGATAACGGTTCGGCGGTCGATTTGATCGGACAGTTCGGGGTTGGTTTTTATTCGGCGTTTATGGTGGCTTCCAAGGTTGAAATCCTGACCAAAAAAGCCGGAGAAGAGCAGGCTTGGTACTGGGAATCGGACGGCGTGAACGGTTTTGAAATCCGAGAAGCCGAAAAAGAAGCCAACGGAACGGAAATAAAGCTGATTTTGAAAGAAGAAGACAAAAACTTTACGGATACGATTTATTTGCGCCAGATTATCCGCACTTATTCCGACCATATTGATTATCCGATTGTCTTGTGTCTGGGCGAGGCCGGCGAAGAGACGGTCAATACCGGTTCGGCGTTGTGGGCGCGTCATAAGAGCGAAATTACCCAAGACCAGTACAAGGAATTTTATCATCATATTTCCAAAAATTTTGATGATCCTTGGCTGACTTTGCATTTTAAGGCGGAAGGGAACATTGAATATACCGGTTTGCTGTTTATCCCTTCCAATGCTCCGTACGACCTGTTCCAACCCGATGTCAAAAACGGGCTGAAGCTTTATGTCAACAAGGTGTTTATTTCAGACAAGGTTGAGGAGTTGATGCCGCACTATCTGCGTTTTGTGAAAGGCGTGATTGACAGTTCGGATCTGCCGCTGAATATTTCGCGCGAGATGCTGCAGCACAGCGCCCTTTTGGAAAAAATTAAGAGCGGTACGGTCAAGCGTTTGTTGAAGGAGCTGCAAAAGCGGGCGGAAAACTATGACGATTATCTGATTTTCTGGAAGGCTTTCGGCGCGGCTTTCAAAGAAGGAATTTATGAAGATTTTGCCAATCGCGAAGAAATTGCCGGTTTGTCGCGTTTTATTTCGACAAATGATTTGGAAAAATACACTTCTTTTGACGATTATATCGAACGCGCCAAGAAGGTTAAGACCGGTGAGAACGAGCAAAAGGCCATTTATTACATTACCGGCGACGATGTCAGGGTTTTGGCGAACAATCCGCAGTTGGAAGCGTTTAAGGCCAAAGGGATTGAGGTTTTGCTGCTGACGGATCCGATTGATGAGTTTTGGACACAGACTTTGCCGAATTATAAGGGATATGTTATCAAGCATATTGCCAATGCCGACATTGACCTTAATATTGAGCGCAAAGACGAAAAGGCCGGCGCCGGCGAAATGGAAAAGCTGACGGCAATTATGAGCGAAATTTTCAAAAATGAAGTCGGCAAAGTGACAACGACTGAAAAACTGACCAACAGTCCGGTCAGCCTGAATGTGGAGCAGGGGCAGATGAGCATCCATTTGGAACGTCTGATGCGCAGCCACCAGCAGCAGACGGCATTTGCCAGCACCCGAATTTTGGAACTGAATCCCTATCATCCGCTGATTATCAAGCTGGCGGCAATGTCCATGGAAGAAACCAATCGCCCGAAGGTGATTGAAGTTTCCAAAATCTTGCTCGATCAGGCGAAAATCGCCGAAGGGGAGAATATTTCCGATCCGGCGTTTTATGTTGCAAAGCTGAGCGATTATATTTTGAAAGCGATGTAACCGCAAGTTCCGCGTTTATCGGAATTTATCCGCCGCATATAAAAAAGACGTTCAGAAACCGAATCTTAATCTTTTGGTTCTAAACTGCTGCCAATGGTATCAGACGGAGCAGAATCATGTGGTATGCAGTTTACGGTTTTGTTTTTGGAATGTTAATTCCCTATATGGCCAGGCGTTTTTCCAAGTTTATGCCGGCGACGATGGCTTATGCCGTTTATCGGCTGGTAAAACCCAATCAGACGGTTTCTAAGCAGAAACGTGACGAAAATCCCCGGTATGGAAAACTTGTCCGCCGTTATCTGATGCGTTCGGTCGGCTGGGGAATTTTGGCGGCGGCGCTGAGTTATCTGGCGCTGCACAAATTCGGTAGCCAGTATATCGGCTGGCATCTGGCTTTTATTTGGATTTTGCTGCTGTTGACGGAGATTGACAACCGGATGCAGCTGTTGCCGGATATTTTGACGGTTCCGCTGCTTTTGCTCGGGTTTGCCTATGCGGCTTTCACCGGTTCCTGGGTGGTGCCGGCGGAGAGTGCCTGGGGGGCCGGATTGGGGTATTTGGTGCCGGCGGCGGCAAGTTTGCCGTTTGTCTTTCGGCGGCCGGATGCTTTCGGCGGCGGCGATATCAAGCTTTTGGCAGCGTTGGGGGCTTGGCTGGGGTTTGAGCGTCTGATGTATGCGGTTGTGGCTGCCTGCGTAATTTTTGTGATGACGGTCGTTGTCTATCGGCGAAAGCGTGACGGGGCGTTCGGCCCTTCTTTGGCGGCGGCGGTAATTCTGATTGCGTTTTATTTTTTCTAAGCTAAAATAACCGGGAGATCAGGGAGGTCAAAATGATGAAGTCTGCAAGTGTCAAGAAAAAGGGGCTGCCGCTGGCGGAGCGGCTGCATCGTATTTTGTTTCCGAATGAGGATAAGCGTAAGGTCAAAAAGCTGGTGGAAAGCCGTGGTTTTGACATGTTTATCATGTCGGTTATTCTGGTTGACGCGGCGGTTTTGGGATTATTGAGTTCGCCCTTTTTTGCGGATCATTGGGAGCAGGAACTTTTTATTCTCGACCGTTTGTTTATGGGAATTTTTATTGTGGAAATGATTTTGAAAATCTACGCCATGGGGCGGGGATTTTTCAAATCCGGCTGGAATGTGTTTGACTTGGCGATTGTGGCGTTTTCCGTTTGCCGGAACGTTTATTGTTCTGCGGACTTTCCGTTTGTTCCGGCTGTTTAAGTTTGTTCATCGCTGGCCGCTGCTCGGGATGGTGATCGACACTTTTCTGGCTTTGGTGCCGGCGATATTGGGGCTGGGAGCCGCAGCGGCAGTTTTTTATTATGCCTTTGCGGTGATTGCGACGAATTTGTACGGCGATATTTTTGTGGAGTTTGAAACGCTTGGTTCTTCTCTGTTGATGACTTTGGAAACTTTCGGCATCGGCGGCTGGATGACGCCGGCGGCAGCACGCGTCATGGATATTTTTCCGCATGCCTGGATATTTTTCGGAATACAGTCGGTAGTTGCTTTCTTGCTGGTAGTCAGTTTTGTGGCGGCGGCCGTGGCGGAAACGGTTAAAAATTTGGAACGGAAAGGCGTTTAAGCCCGGGATTTTGGGGCGACTGCATTGGCGGGAGAACCGTCAATGCAGTTTTTTTTGCTTTGAGTGATTTTTTTGCCGGCGGAAGCTTGACAAGCCGGTTTGAAATACCTACCTATCCTGTAGACATTGGTTATATTGAACTTAGTTAATCTTAGAGGAGTTGAAACATAATGAAAATCAGACCATTGCATGACAGAGTTGTAATCAAACGTCTGGAAGAGACCACCAAAACCGCCGGCGGGATTATTATTCCCGATACGGCTAAGGAAAAACCGAGCGAAGGAATTGTTGAGGCCGTCGGCAACGGTTTGCATACCGAAGACGGAAAAATTATTCCGATGAGCGTTAAGCCGGGCGACAAAGTTTTGTTCGGAAAATGGTCGGGCAACGAAGCCAAGATTGACGGCGAGACCTATCTGATTATGAAAGAATCCGAAATTCTCGGCGTGATTGAATAAGAAGTTTTTAGTTAGACAAGAAAGGGATTAAAATTATGGCAGCAAAAGATATTATGTTTGCAACCGACGCCCGGGCAAAAATGCTTAAGGGCGTGGAAACTTTGGCAAAGACCGTTAAAGTAACCTTGGGGCCCAAAGGCCGCAACGTGATTTTGGACAAGTCTTACGGCGCTCCGAAAATTACCAAAGACGGCGTTTCGGTTGCCAAAGAAGTTGAATTGTCCGACAAATTTGAGAATATGGGTGCCCAGCTGGTTAAGGAAGTTGCCCAAAAAACTGCCGACAAGGCCGGCGACGGCACAACAACCGCAACGGTTCTGGCCGAGGCGATTATCCGCGAAGGCTGCAAGGCTGTTGCCGCCGGTATGAATCCGATGGACTTGAAACGCGGTATTGACATGGCGGTTGAGGCGGTGGTTGAGGATATTAAGTCCCGCTCCAAAGAAATTAAGACTTCGGAAGAAATTGCCCAAGTCGGTACCATTTCCGCCAACGGCGACCGTTCAATCGGCGAATATCTGGCCCGGGCGATGGAAAAAGTAGGCAACGAGGGCGTGATTACGGTTGAAGATGCCAAGGGTTTGGAAACCGAGCTTGATGTTGTTGAAGGCATGCAGTTTGACCGCGGCTACCTGTCTCCGTATTTTGTTACCAATCCGGAGAAAATGACCTGCGAATATGAAAATCCGTATATTTTGCTGTATGACCAGAAAATCAGCAATTTGCAGCCGCTGATTCCGGTGTTGGAAGCGATTGTTCAATCCGGTCGGGCGTTGCTGATTGTTGCGGAAGATATTGAAGGCGAGGCTTTGGCAACTTTGGTTGTCAACCGTATTCGCGGCGGCCTCAAAGTCTGTGCGGTCAAAGCTCCGGGCTTTGGCGACAGACGCAAAGCAATGTTGCAGGATATTGCCATTTTGACCGGCGGACAGGTCATTTCCGAAGAACTGGGCATGAAGATTGAAAACGTTACTTTGGATATGCTGGGTACGGCCAAGAAAGTGGAAGTCAACAAAGACGACACTACAATTATTGACGGTAACGGCGAGAAAGACCTGATTGCTGCCCGCGCCGCTCAAATCCGCAAGGAGATTGAAGAAACGACTTCGGATTATGACCGCGAAAAATTGCAGGAACGTTTAGCCAAGATTTCCGGCGGTGTTGCCGTTCTGCGTGTCGGCGGGGCTTCCGAGGTTGAGGTTAAGGAGAAGAAAGACCGTATTGACGATGCCCTGAACGCAACCCGTGCTGCGGTTAAAGAAGGCGTTGTTGCCGGCGGCGGCGTTGCCTTGCTGTATTCCATCAAGGCTTTGGATAAGCTGGCTCCCGCCAATCAGGATCAGAAAGTCGGCATTGACATTATCCGCAAGGCTGCCGAAGCTCCGATCCGTCAGATTGCCGAAAATGCGGGCGTTGACGGCGCGGTTGTAGCCGGAAAACTTTTGGAATCTAGCGACAGCAATTATGGTTACAATGCCCAGACCGGCGAGTATACGGATATGGTTAAGGCCGGTATTATCGACCCGACCAAAGTTGTTCGTACGGCTCTGCAAGATGCGGCTTCGGTCGGCGGTTTGCTGATTACGACAGAAGCCATGGTTACCGAAGCTCCGCAGAAAGAATGCAGTTGCGGCGGTGCCGGAGCCGGAATGCCCGGTGCAGGCGGTATGGGCGGAATGGGTTTCTAAACATCTGTCACCCGGAACAAGCAGGAGGGATTTTTTCCCTCCTTGTTTTTTGTATCGAGAAAACCACGCGCTAGGCGCGTGGTTCCAAAGAGCTTACAG
>UQFU01000079.1 GCA_900540425.1 uncultured Alphaproteobacteria bacterium | reverse complement strand
TTTATATCTTAGGTTAGGGTTAAAAGATGAAACGAATTTTAACGATTTTATTAATAATGCTAGGATTAACGATGACTGCACAAGCGTATGAAAGTAAAAATGATGATATGATTATTCGAATTTCAGAGATTGAGGTTTATCCAGAATATTTGGATGAATATTTAACATTTGCCAAAGAGGTTGCTAAAGTTTCTATTGAAAAAGAAGATGGTGTGATTTCGATTTATCCTATGATGGTTATGAAAAATAATAACCAAATTCGTATTTTAGAAATTTATAAAAATGAAGAAGCTTACAAAAATCATATTGCGTCTGTGCATTTTCAAAAATACAAACAAGGTACTATTTCTATGGTTAAATCGCTTGACTTAGTTGATACTTATCAGTTGGTGCCTGAAAACTTTTCTAAAATATTTAAAAGATAGCCTGCATATTGCCCTATGTGTCCTGCCATATTTGACAGGAGCCTATTTCAGCTAGTGCTGAGATAAAGCCGTTTAAGGGGGCGTTTTTTTATGTATTTATTCTTATAATGGAAATATGCAATTTTGAAGGAAGTGAGATGGAAATAAAAACGGCGGATGCCAATGACGCAAAGGAAATAGCCAAAATAAATGTTGCAACGTGGAAAGTTGCATATAAAGATTTGTTGCCGGAAGCTTATTTGGCTCAAAGAACGGCTGATGATAAAAGAGTTGAAGGTGTTCGTGCATCAATTGTAAGCGGCGCTGGTATTTGGATTAAGGCAGTTGATAACGGCAAGATTATCGGGTATTTGGCCGGGGGAGAAGCGAGAGATGAAAACTTTGGTTTTGAGCATGAGGTTTATGCCGTTTATGTTCTGCACCAATATTGGGGAAAAGGAGCCGGCCGAGCTTTATTTGATGCTTTTAAGAAAAAAATAAAAGGAAAAGGATTCTATCTCTATGCATTGAGGGGTAATAAACAGGCATTAAAATTTTATAATAAGCTGGGCGGTATTGAAAATTCGGCTTTTGATAAAAAAATTACCAATAAAGACGGGCTAATGTTAGATGAGGTATTTATAGGGTTTAATTAACACGGCAATAAAAATGTTGCGCAACAATTTTTTATATGCCAAGTGATTAATCCGGAGTTTGTAGCGGAAAGGCGGATGATAAGGCATAAAAAAAACCGCCCCAAAGGGCGGAAAAAGTAGGCGGTGTTTAATCCTTTTTTTCTTTTTCTACCACATAATAGGGTTTTCGGCAGTGGTAGTCTGTTGCCTTTTCCTCGGCAGCGGCAACAGCTGCTTTCAGTTCATCGGGGAGCGGAGTGCTCCATTCGCCCCATTCCCGTTGATTTATCATAAAAACCTCAATTTTTCCTTTCCCTTCTTCGGAGAAAGTTTTGAGGATTTTATATATTATATGTTCGAAGTCTTTGCGGTGATGCCAGGACTTGATTATATAATATCCGGTATGCACCGGAATAAGGGCATGATTTCCGTTTGAGAGGTGACCGCCGCGTGGAATATATACTGCAGTCGGTTTGCTCCCATCGGGTCGGGCGATGATGGTTGCTTCACCGGTGTTGCAACATCCGCCTCCGCATTCCCAAAGAGATATTAATCCTCTTTTGGTTGTTTCGGCGGTCATGACTGTTGTGCTCTGGTTGTTCTGTGCCATAAGTACAATGAGGAATTTACCCGTGAGCAATTCTCGGTGAATATATCGTTTTATTTTTCTGACCTTACTTCCAATCCCTGTAACGCGTAGTTACAAACTGTATAAACAGCGGGCGGTATTGCACAATACTCTTTTAGTCATATTCCATAAAATAACATATTCGTAAGAATGTACGCGGCTCGTGGGCTTGCTTTCTATTGGTTTGTTTTATTTCTGCCATTCTACATTTGATAAAAATCAGACGGAAAGCTTAGAACGACAGAAACAGAATTTATCTAAAATAATTATTTTAGAATTTAAGTCTATCACAAAACAAAGGTTCTATCAAGTTTTATTTTCCGGAATTTGTCCAAGGGAAGGGTGGCTTGGAAGCAATAAAAAACTCTTTCGCCATAAAGACGAAAGAGTTTCAGTTTTAGTTTTTTTAAGCTCGAATCTCATCGGCCAGAGGTTCAAACCAATCACATTTTTCCGCCGCTTCAAGCCAGGCTTCGTTTATGGCTGTTTGGATGGCAGAGGACATCGGTTCTCCCCAAGAACGTCTTTTAAGGAGTTCTTGCCTGATATCTTGCGAAACGGGAAAATCTATTTTTACTTCCGGTCCCCTGTTTCCCCGCGGGTCATAAAATTTTCCATAGACCCAAAATTCTTTACCTTCTCTTATTTCTAGAAACGCGGCTGCGCTTCCTTTGCTGAAAAATTTTTTGGCCAATAATTTATTGCTTGGCATTTCGATTAGGTTTTCTACTTGTTTGGGTGTGAAAAAACTGGCGATTTTTTTAATGAACTTTTTCATTTTTTTTGTTTTTTTAATTAATACTAGGTTAGAAAAAGCATTATGAAATCATTGCGGCGTTTTAAGGAGAAAACATCCTTAAACTTTCAATAATAAGCATAATAACTTTTTATAAATTTATGATATCATATTTGGGCAGAGATGTAAAGTGGAATTTTTGTCAATTTTGTAAATATTATTGCCGGCCGACAGAAAACGGGCCAGATATGCAGGCAACCGAGGTAAAAATGACGGGGCAAGCCAAAAGGGACGGGTCTGCGGATAATCGGTTGCGGTATGCGTTTGTAACAGAAATTTAAAATAAAAAACGGTGATTTTACGATAGGAGAGAAATATGGAAAAAGGTTTGGATTACGTTTTCAATGAGCGGACCAGAATGATTATAATGGGGACGTTTCCCAGCATCAAATCAAGAGATGTTTGTTATTACAACAATCCTAAAAATCAATTTTGGCGGATTATTGCCGATATTTTTCATAATAATGCCGTTATTGGCGGCGATAGAGATGAGAGGTATGTCTGTTTATTGGACAACGGCATTGGTTTGTGGGATGTTATTCGGAGCTGCCGATTTGAAGTCAGGTCAAGTTTGGACAGTAAAATCAAAAAGGGCAGTATTATTTATAATGATTTTTGGTCGTTGCAACAAAAGTGTCCGGAGCTGAAATGCATTGTCTTTAACAGTCAAAATGCCAAGAAGTTATTTGACGGTTATTTAAAACAGGAAAAAAATGAGGCGGTTAAGGCGTGGTTATCGGAATTAACCAATAACGGAAAGAATGTTCTTCCTTCGACCAGCCCGGCAAATGCGCGCAAAAAGCCGGAAGAAAAGCTGAAGGAATGGAAGGCGTTTATACTGGGGAACATTTAAATGAGAAAACGGCGGCTGAAATGGGGATTGGACAAAGCCGGAAATGGGCTGTCCGGTGTCGTGGCATTTCTATTTTTATTGCTTTTGGCGGGGATAATCTGTTTCTATATTTATGTCAGGTAGGCGGGGCAGAGTGTTTCGGGAGGCTGTCTTAGGTTTCGGCCGCCGGCAAAATGATGTTAATAAGAGGTTGATTTTTAATTTAAGATTGACAAGCAGAGATTAATGATATAAAAATCAGGCAGATTTGCTTGGCGCCAAGTCAGGCTTATGATGTTTTAATCTTTTTATTACGGAAGATGATTAATGGCAAAAATTAGTCCAATGCAGTTTTTTCGGCAGGTAAAGCAAGAAGTTAAAAAAGTTACCTGGCCGACCAGAAAAGAAGTGGTGCAAACCTCGATTATGGTTATCGTCATTGTAGCGATTGCGGCGGCTTTTTTCTTTGTCGTCGATCAGTTTTTCGGCTGGGCTGTGAAGTCAATATTTGGTCTTGGAGATTAGTTTTATGGATGCTCGTTGGTATGTCGTCAATGTTCATTCCGGTTCGGAGAAAAAAGCTGCCGAATCGATTAAGGAACAGGCGGTTTTGAAAAAAATGGATGATAAGATTTTGGATATCCTAGTTCCGACCGAAGAGGTTGTCGAGGTTAGAAAGGGTACCAAAGTCAATACGGAACGTAAGTTCTTTCCTGGTTATATTCTGGTTAAGATGGTAATGACCGATGATGCCTGGCATCTGATTAAGAATAATCCGAAAGTTACCAACTTTTTGGGCAGTCGCAATAAGCCGTTTCCGATTACAGAAGCTGAAGCACAGCGGATTATTACCCAAATGCAGGAAGGTATTGAACGGCCGCAGACGGTGGTCGATTTTGAAGTCGGCGAGCAGATCCGCGTTTGCGACGGTCCGTTTGCTTCTTTTGTCGGGTTGGTTGAAGAAGTGGACTTGGAGAAAGCCCGTCTGAAAGTTTCGGTTTCTATCTTTGGGCGCTCGACGCCGGTCGAATTGGAATTTTCCCAAGTTGAGAAAGTTTAGTTTGTTTTGAATAAGAAAGCTCCCCTGCGGAGCTTTTTTTATGGCTGCGGCTCTTGTTTCGGTGGGGATTTTTATTTTGGAATAAGGTTTATGCACGGAGGAGTGGGATGTTTAAAGGGTTTTTGAATGAATTTAAAAAATTTGCAATGCGCGGCAATGTCATTGACATGGCAGTCGGTATTATTATCGGTGCCGCCTTCGGCAAGATTGTCGACTCTCTGGTCAAAGACATTATCATGCCGCCGATCGGCTTGCTGTTGGGAAAAGTTGATTTTACCAATTTGTTTGTGGTTTTGAAAAGCGGTATGCCGGCGGCTCCGTATGTTTCTTTGGACGCGGCCCAAAAAGCCGGAGCGGTTACCTTGAATGTCGGCGTTTTTATTAATGCTTTAATCAGTTTTCTGATAGTGGCTTTTGCCGTGTTTATTTTGATTAAGGCGATTAATGAACTGCAGGCCAAAATGGACCGCAAAGAGCAGGCGGAAGAAGCTGCCAAGGCTCCGAGCACGAAGATTTGCCCGTTTTGCTGTTCGGAAATTCCGGTAAAGGCGATCAAGTGTCCGGACTGTACGGCGGATTTGGACGGCTGTGGCAAGAAGAAGTAAACAGACTTTGATGTTGTTCTTTCGGAGCTGCAGAGCAGGCGTATTTGAGGCCGGCAGATACGAAAGGCTGAAAAAAATGCTTGCAAAATGAATCGATTGTGCTATATAGAAGCGACTCAAAAAGCGGAATGGTCTGCTTTCATGAGTTGCGAATCGTACGGGAAACTTAATTTGAACCGTACAAAACGATAATAACGCGTGGGAGACCGGCCATGGTCTTGTATTTACCACGAACCTGAAAAGAGGTATGAAATGGCTAAGACTAAAAAGAAAATTTTAGGATTAATCAAGCTTCAGATCCCCGCAGGGAAAGCTAACCCTTCTCCTCCGGTTGGTCCGGCTCTGGGCCAAAAGGGCTTGAATATTATGGAATTCTGCAAAGCATTCAATGCTGCTACACAGAAAATGGAACCCGGTATTCCGGTTCCGGTTGTTATTACCGCGTTTGAGGACAAGTCTTTTACGTTCGAAACCAAGCTTCCGCCGGTTTCTTATTATCTGAAAAAGGCTGCCAATGTTAAGAGCGGTTCTAAAGAACCGGGCAAATCCGTTGCCGGGCAGATTACAATCGCTCAGGTTAAAGAAATTGCCGAAGCCAAAATGCCGGATTTGAACTGTTCGACGGTCGAATCGGCCATGAATATGGTTAAGGGCCAGGCTGTTTCAATGGGCATTAAGGTTGTGGAGTAGTAAGATGTCAGGAAAAAGAATTGTAAACGCATATAAAAACGTAGACACTCTTCAGGCTTACGCTTTGAAAGATGCGGTTAAAATCGTTAAAGACAATGCTACTGCAAAATTTGACGAAACTATTGATGTTGCGATTAATCTCGGTGTTGATCCGAAGCATGCAGACCAGATGGTTCGCGGCGTTTGTTCGCTGCCGCACGGCAACGGCAAAAAAGTCCGCGTTGCGGTTCTGGCGCAGGGTGAAAAAGCCGATGAAGCCAAAGCTGCCGGTGCTGATATTGTCGGCGCTGAGAATCTGATTGATTCTATTTTGGCCGGCAAAGTTGACTTTGACCGTTGTATTGCTACCCCGGATATGATGGGATTGGCCGGACGCGTTGCCCGCGTTCTGGGGCCGAAGGGCCTGATGCCGAACCCGAAATTGGGAACGGTTACCGCCGATGTTGCAACGGCTGTCCAAAAAGCCAAGGCCGGTGAAGTTCAGTATCGTGTTGAAAAGAACGGTATTGTTCATGCCGGAATCGGCAAAGCCAGCTTCTCGGAAGATCAGATTTACGAGAACGCAAAAACCTTTATTGATGCGATTATCAAAGCCAAACCGGCCGGTGCCAAAGGGACTTATATGAAAAAAGTTACCCTGAGCAGCACCATGGGCGTTGGCGTTCGCGTTGATGCTTCTTCTTTGTAATTTTGCAGAGAAGATAAAAAGTTTTGGGTGGTGAACTTATCACCACCCGCTCTTCAAAAACCCCGAGGCTTTGGCCGGAAAGGTTTTTGAAAAAACTGTCCAAGACCGCAGGTGGTCTCCGAATGCCGGGGAATGAGGAAGTTTTTGATTTGTTCTTCGGGCAAGGAAAATCTTAATATCCTGCGCAGACGGGAGTAGAAAATATTTGCTATATCTTTTTCTCCTGGACAGAGTTTGGGTTCCGCAAAGACGGAAAGTACGGGAGAAAAATCCCCTCTCTTCGGTCTTGGCGGTGTGTGTAAATGGCACCATGTTTGTGATGGTGTTTTTGTTGGAGACAATAAGTGAACCGCGAAGAAAAAGCACAATTACTCAGCGAGCTGAATGAATTGTTCTCAAATTCTGAAATTGTAGTCGTTTCCCACTATAAGGGGTTGACGGTTAAAGAAGTTTCGGAATTGCGCGACAATATCAGAAAAGTCGGTGCTGGGTTTAGAGTTACTAAAAACCGGATTACTCGTCTTGCTCTGAAAGGTACAAACTTTGAAAATCTGGCCGATTTGTTCAAAGGTTCGACGGCGATTGCTTTCGCTTCGGATCCGGTTTCGGCCTGCAAAGCTTGTGTCGAATTTGCCAAAACCAATGAAAAGCTGATTATTGTCGGCGGTGCAATGGGAACCGGCGTTCTTTCCACCGATGAAATCAATAAGCTTGCATCTATTCCTTCAATGGACGAACTGCGAGCCAAAATTATTGGTTTGCTGCAGGCTCCCGGCGCTCAGTTGGCGAGAGTTACAAAGGCGTACAGTGAGAAAGACGCCGCCTAATATTATTGTTTTATGCCAGTCCTGCTGGCGGATTTTTCGCTCGTGTATCCTTTTTGTATACGTCGCTCAAAATCCACTTCGCATTACTTGGCCTAGAAGCAATAATCTGCACAGAGTGTAAAAATAAAAGAGTAAAATGTTTTTAGTTTAATTTGTTTAATAAATTTATTGGAGATAAAGATATGGCCGATTTAGCCAAATTAGTTGATGAATTGTCAGCCCTGACCGTTATGGAAGCTGCTGACCTGTCTAAAATGTTGGAAGAAAAGTGGGGTGTTTCTGCCGCTGCCGCCGTTGCCGTTGCTGCC
>UQFU01000078.1 GCA_900540425.1 uncultured Alphaproteobacteria bacterium | reverse complement strand
TCTTGTTTCCCTTTGTCACTCCGGCTTGTTTTTTTACTGTCATTCCGGGGTTGACCCGGAATCCAGGCGGATAAGGAATCAATGTTGACCCAGACTCCGGCTCGGAGGCCGGAGTGACAGATAAAAAAAACGGACCAGAATGACAGGTAAAAAAACAGGCCGGAGTGACAGGAAGAGAGAAAACACCGTGCTGTGACAGGAAAGGAAAAGATGACTTTTTTGGTAAGATGATTAATTCTCAGATATGCAAACAGCAATAAAATACCATAGGAATATATTTTTGAGAAGCAGGAAGCGGGGAAAACTTAACAAAAAAAGGCACGGACAAAGCCGTGCCTAACAAATCCGAAAGCTTGAATTAGAAGCTTGAAGATCCACCGGTACCGGTAAGCGTATCGCTTGTAAAGTTAGAGGTTTCACCTGTACCTGTATTAGTGGTTGCGTAGTCAATAATCGCACCGGCCGCAGCCAAGAGCGCCAGACCAACAGCCAGAGAGGCGAACCAGGTCCATTTCAGTTTGCCGAAGACGGCAAAGAAGGCCAAAGCCACCAAACCGAAACCGCCGACGATAAAGATTACAGTCTTAACAGCCTTAAAGGTTTCTGATGCTTTTTTATTGGCAGTATCAAATACTGTCGCTGCAAAAGCATCCGGCGCAATAACGCACATACTAACCAACAGCATCAGACTGATGGTCAATATATTTCTTTTCAAAAAGTTCATCCAACTTCTCCTTAATTTACTTAATAATTATACCATTTGACAAATACCGCAGACAAGACGTTTCTACTGCCCGCTCAATGGTATTTATCACATTATAGCAAACCAAAGTTTAAAGTCTAGTTAATTTTATGTAACAGAACCCATGCGGAACTTTTGGGCATGAGTTCTGCCATAAAACGGATGAACTTTTATAACCGGACGGATCCGTGATTATTTTTCACTAATCAAACGATGCATCACCACCGCTTCCACTCAGGGAATCGTCCAAGTAATCATTTTTAGTCATAATTCCCGAACCGCTATTACTAGTTGCGTAGTCAATAATCGCACCCGCCGCAGCCAGAATGGCCAGCCCTACTGCCAGCGAGGCGAACCAAGTCCATTTCAGTTTGCCGAAAACGGCAAAGAAAGCCAAAGCCACCAAACCGAAACCGCCGACGATAAAGATTACAGTCTTAACAGCCTTAAAAGTTTCTGACGCTTTTCTATTAGCAGTATCAAATACCGTTGCCGCAAAAGCATCGGGGATCGCCAGACAAGCTACGACCAGCACAACCAGACTGAGGAACCATATATTTTTTCTCAAAAAACTCATAAATTTTATCTCCTATAAAACATGATAATAATTAAAGAAGTTGGATAAATGCGATTGACAAAATAATACTTATCAACGCCCGCATTTATTAGAATAATATCATATTTTATTTTAAAGTCCATATATTTTTGTCTATTTTATATAGGAAGCAGCAATGTTTTTTTGGCGATTGCTGTCTGTACGGGCGGGGTCTTGTTGTTTTTTACGGCCTTTTCATACAAAAAAAATTTTCCCCGGTGGCAACGCCAGAAAGGAAACACGCCCGGAAGCCATTGATTTTGCATCAAAGCTCCGCCGTTTCTAAACGAAAAGTAAATTCATTTAAAAGAATCCACAGAAATTCGCATTTTTTTATAAGCCCTTGCCAAGATTCCGTTTTTGTTTTATCAAGATTTGTGAGGGGTTATGAATGGAAAAAGCAGGTTTCAGAGCATTTATTTACAGCTTTTCTTTATCTTTATCGGCAATTTTTGCGGCTGATAAAGTTTTTTTGCACGCCTCTCAAGAAAGCCATGACGATTTGATTATTTCAAACAAGAATATTGTGCTTTTTCTTAATGACACACAACAAAAGCCTGTCCGTGCCCTGCCGGTCAAGAAAATTGCTCTCAGCGTTCTGCCGGAAATTCCCAAGCCTCTGCCCGATACACATCCCCTTAGAAATCCGGAAGCGGAACCAAAAATTCCGGAAGACTCCATTATCATGGCGGATGCAGCAAACGACAATGATTTTAATTTCAACTATATTCCCCTTGATATTGAAATCGGCACGGAAGACCATGCATCGGAAATTTCCGATACCACGGGGCACTCCCGGCCGACTGCCGAAATTATAAATTCCGAACCGCTTCCGGCGGCGGCAGAAGTTTCCGCGGGCATTGAAAAGCCAACATCGCCGGCATTACAGCCAAAGGAAAATATCAACAAGATTGTCGTCGTCAGAAAAGAACCGGCTCCGCCTGAAATTAAGATTGCCGGCCGCGAAGAACGTTCCATTTCGGAATCTCGCCCACAAAAACCGTTGAACAAAGTTCCGGAAAGCGAGAAGAAACAGCCGCAGACCATTCTGGCTGCCGCCGAAGATAATGAGCCGATGCTGCTTATTCCGCTGGAACGAGGCAATGGTTTGGAGTTTGCCGGACAAGGCATGCAGGTCAGCGCTGACAGCGAAGGCAATCAGGTAGCCGCCGCCGATAAAAACGTTCCGATCAAGAGTCTGGGAGCTCCCGAAAAACCCGCCGGCAACGACAGCATCGTCCCGACCGACGACGGTAACGCCTGGAAGAGTATGGCGGAGCTGAAAGCCGAAAAAGAACAGGCTCGACAAACAGAAAAAAAAACCGCAGAAACAGAAAGTGAGGCCTGGGCTGTTGCCAAAGGCCGCGACCATCCTAAAAACCGGTTAATTCTGGAGGCGGATACCAATAAAAGCGAAGAGGAAATCCAACAGGTTTTGCGCGGCGGCAAGCAAGCGGCCGCCAGCAGAAGCGGGGAGATTCAGGTGGCCGGGGAAATGATTGACAATCTGCTTATTCCCATTCCCCAAGACATTTTAGACGACGAAAACCTGACGCCGCAACTGACTTCTTCAGAAGAAAACCGGAGCATTGAGCGCGAATTGGACGAAGAGCGGGGCATTGTGAGGGAGCAGCCGGAAGAAAAGACTGAAAACGACATTAAAATCCTGGATGCCCAAGGGAGAAACGTTCGCAAAAAAGAAGGCGGACTGCTTAGCAGCATCACTTCTATTTTTTCGGGCGGCAACAACGAAAAATCTCCCGAAGAAACGGCCGGGGACGACGGCGAAGGAATTATCGACAGCATTGCCCGCAAGATGGGCGGCAAAAAAGAAAGCCCCAAAATCCTGCCTACGGAAATCCGCCTTTCTTTTCAGCCCAACCGTGCCGAAATTTCCGGTACGACCCTGCAATGGATTCAGGCCTTTGGAAAAAAAGCCGCCGAAGAAGCCTCAATCGCCTTGGAAATTCGCCTTAACGGCCGCAGCGACCATATTTTGCAGCAAAAACGCCTTAATCTGCTCAGCAATATTCTGGCCGGACGCGGCGTCGACAGCAACAAGATCAGAGTTGTTTATACCGTACGGGAACCAAACTCTTTTGTAATGAGGACAATTCGGATAAACGAACAAAGCAATGAGACGACAATGAAAAATAACACGCCAAACAACAACGGTTATTATTTGCAATGGTAATAAGTTGAGGCTTGCGCTTGATTATTTATTTTTCAAAATGTATGATAGGGAAAAATTTATGACAAAATGTGCTTTAAGGATTGCAAAAATGGACAAGAAACTTAGTATAGCAGCCTGCCTGATTTGCCTGTTTGCGACAAGCGGCTGTTATCTTTTCCGCCCGATTGACGAGAATGCGGAAAATACGGCTGCGGCTTCTGCTCCGGCACCGGCGTGCACTTCCGATGACGGACCGTGCATTACGCCTCCGGCTGCAAATGACGAATATGTCAACTACACCGAGGTTGCCGCCGATTATCGCGAATACGGGGAACGGACGCCCCGCGACCAGCGTATTGTCCAATCCGGGGGGCCTAGCAACATGGCCGCTGCAATTCCGCCGACCATTGAGGAAGAAGTAACCGATTACGAAGAAGAAATCAAAAGCACAGAGACGACTACGGAAATCGAAACCGAAGTCAACACGGAGATTCAGGGTAGCGGCGAAGATCCCGTGAAAGACTGGCTAGCTGAAGAAGGGCAATCCCTCAAAGCTTTGCTGACACAGTGGAGCAATGAGTCCGGCTGGCGTTTGATCTGGAAAACAAACCGGAATTATACGCTGAACGCCGGGGCAATGTTCAGAGGGCGTTTTGCCGACGTAAGTGCCGCTCTGGTTCGCGCTTTCGGAAGAGCCCGGCCGGCGCCGATTGCAACATTTTATAAAGGAAACCGCGTCCTGGTGATTGAGACAATGGAGGATGAGAATGCTTACGAATAAAAAGAAATACTGCGGCATTGTGCTGCTGGCAGCCGGGCTGCTGGCCTCATGCTCTTTGTCTACTCAGCTTGACGCCACGGTGGAGAGGGAGGTTTCGGCCGCGACCAAGCTCAAGGAAACAGCCAAGATGCCGGCGTCACCGGCCAATGTTGATCTTGTCCGGGTTAAGAACGATATCTGGCTGGGAGATACCAGCGATATTGAATACGAAGGCGAACCGGTTCCGACTTATTTGGAAAAGCCAGATGCCGTTACCTTAATCAGCAACCGTCCGGTTACCTTGTTTGAAATCGGCGACATGCTTAACAAAGTAACGTCACTAAAAATCCGTTATGCGTCCCAACTGGAAGACAATATCGTTAAAAACGCCGAGAAGAACAAGCCGACGGCCGCTTCCATTAATGCCGACTGGACGGAGCCGAACAAAATGCTTTTGTCTTATCGGGGGCCGCTGAGCGGTTTGTTGGATGAGATTTCATCGCGTTTCGGCATTTGGTGGAAATATGAAAAAGGCGAAATATATTTCTATAAATACGTTACCAAAACCTTTGTTCTGTACAGCCTGCCGACCAAACCGAATTTGTCGGTCAACATCGGCGGTTCGGCCAGCGGCGAAGGCGGAACGTCGTCAATTTCGTTAACCAGTTCCGTTGAAGTCGAATTGTGGAAAAACGTGGAAAATACGATTAAGGGCATGGTCGACACCAAAGCCAAGCTGACGATGGATCCGGCAAACGGAACCATCTCGTTGACATCGACCCCGAATGACATTAAAAAAGTGGCTCGTTTCGTTAACGAACAGAATGGGCGTTTGTCCCGCCAAGTTGCCATCAGCGTTAAGGTTTTGCAGGTTACGATTGACGATGCCGACCAATACGGCCTTAATTTGTCGGCAATCTATAAAGACGGAGCCAAGCAGTTCTCGATCGCCAGCCCGACCAGCAGCCTTTCCGAAGACGTTGCCAAAAACCTGACGATGGCGATTGCTCCGGGGCATTTGACTGCCGATGCCATTGTCAAGGCTTTGTCAACGCAAGGAACCACAACTTTGGTCACCAGCGGCACGGTAACAACGCTGAACAACAAACCGGCGCCTATTCAGGTTATCAAAAAACAGAAATATATTTCTGAAATTACCAAGACCAACAGCGGCAGCGACGGCGACAACTATGATATTTCTACGGAGACGGAAGAAATTGAGACAGGTTTCACAATGGACGTTCTGCCGAGAATTCTGGAACACGGGCGCCTGCTGCTGATGTTTAACCTGACGCTTTCTGACCTGATTGCTTTGGAAAAGGTATATTTGAACGAAAGTGCAGACGGAACATCTTCGGACAACGGCCAGTATATTCAGAACCCGCAAATCGAATCCCGAGGCTTTACACAGGAAGTTGCCCTGACGACCGGCGAATCCCTCATTTTGACAGGGTATGAACGGGTTGAGAACAAAACCAACAAAGAAGGCGTTGGTTCGGCAACCAATTCTTTGTTCGGCGGAACGGCCACAGCCGAAAAACTGCGGAACGTCTTGGTTATTATCCTGACCCCGGTTGTTTTGGAATCTCCGCTGGTTCCGGAATCCCGGATGAGACATATTTAACATTGAAGGGGAAAAACGGTGCTGGAAGATGCTAATCTGACAGATGAAGACGTTGAAAAGAGCAAAGAGCAATCCGTAGGAACGGAAATTGTTGTTGACGGCGTAGAATACGCCACCAACCTCTTTTGGCAGCCGCTGCAAAATAAAGATGATCCGTTTATGGAAGTCGAAGAAGCGTCGCAGGGCATTTTGGAAGGCGCCGACCTTTTTTGTATCAAACCCGGCAAAGCCCCACAGTTTGGTATTTGCGTTTCAACCGACGGATATAAGAAAAACGAGGAAGCGGCGGCAGTTCCCCTGGCGACCGCCCTTTCGGACAGATCTTCCTTTATTGCCGTTTTCAAGGTCAACAGCGGATGGTGGTATACCTGTATCCGTAACGATATTATCCTTTCAGACGGCGATATGCTGTTCTTGAACGAAGAAGACGCCAAAAACCAGTTTGAATCCATGTTGGCGGTTCCGGACTGGGGGCGCAAGATTGCGCCGCCGGAATGGGGCTTTGAGGAAACAGAATATCCGGATTTGGGAAAATTAATGCAGCGCGGCGCCAAGGCCAAGCTGCAAAAAATCAAAGGGCTGCGCGGTTCCAAATTGGTTATGGTAATTGCAATATCTTCAATCATCGGTTTGTGGCTGCTGTATACCCTTTTTACGGAAATTTTTCTGGCTCCGCCGAAAAGGCCGGTTATGGTTCCGGTGGCGCCCAAAGTTGTTCCCAAAAAAGTTGAGGTTGTTCCCGAAGTAAAGCCCTGGGAAAAAATTAAAGACCCGGCAATGGTCATGGACCAATGCGAGGCGGCTGTTGCCAAACTGGTGTCCATTGTGGCACCGGGATGGAAAATCGGCGATATTTCCTGTACGCAGGGCAGCGCGGCAACCAGTTTTAAGCGGGATTTCGGGAGAATTTCCTGGATGCGGCAGGCGGTTTCCAACCCCAAGCTGAAACTGGGCGGCAAGATTTTTTCAGACGACGGCAACACAATGATTGCTTCTTCGGTGTATTCTAACGTCAAAACAATAACTTCTGCTCCGACCCGCGGAGACGCTGTTTTGAAAAACGAATTGAACGAACTCGGGCAGGCTCTGGGAATGAAATTTAATCTTTCAAGCGCCAGCGTAACCTCGGCGCAGCATAATGTTTACCGGCATGTAAAATTTAACTTCAGCTCGACCTACAAGCCGCACATCTGGAAAGAACTGTTAACAAAATTTTCAGGACTTGAGATTAATAGTATTAAATATAATCCTGTCTCAAAAGTCTGGAATTACGAAGGAGTAATCTATGTATTCTAATGAGATGATAAAAAAATTATACCGGGTTTCCCTGGCGGCTTTAGTTATCGGTTTGGGAACGGCGGCAATATCTCCGGCTCAGGCTTTGCTTCCGGCCGGCAGTCCCAACGTGACAGGGCCGACTCCGCTTAACCAGTCGGCACCGGCGACAAACGCCAATGAAGCATCTCAAATTCCCGATGAGATAGCCCTGTTTGATACAGAAGTCGATATTCCGACGCCGGGAAGCGGCATGATTACTCCCAACAACGGCAGGGGTGCGGCTAAACCCCCCCCGGGTGTCGACTTC
>UQFU01000077.1 GCA_900540425.1 uncultured Alphaproteobacteria bacterium | reverse complement strand
ACAGGAAAGAATTAATTCGTAGATCCCTTGACGATTTCTCCGCAATCGAGGGATGACTTTTTTTGGGGACGTTTTCTTGCGAAAACGAGGGATGACTCTATAGGTAGACGGCTGCGCGCAATTGAGGGATGACATTTTATGGGACATTTTTTCTAGCGAAAAAATGAGGGATGGTTCTACAGGGTGGACGATTGCTCCGCAATCGAGTAATGGTTCAATAAAGAGGGAACAAAAGGAGGCGTTTAATGGCGGCAGTTTTTTCGCGGATAAAAGGCTTTACATTTGGCTGATAATTCAGTATATATTTGCTGCTATGTTTGATGAAATTGAGAAATTGTCCGGCTGTACGGTTTCGTCAGTACCGGAAGGTTATGATGCCTTTTTGTTGAGCAGCTGGCTGAAGAAGGCCAAGGCTGATATTTTGTATATTGTTTCTGACGGAAACGAACTGGCACGGACGGCCGATTTGCTTGATTTTATGATGCCGGAAGCCAGGGTTTTGCGTTTTCCGGCCTGGGATACGGTTCCTTATGACCGGGTTTCGCCAAATGTCAGTATCGTGGCGCAGCGGATTGAGACGCTTTCCGAGTTGGTGATGAATCCCAGCCCGAAAAAGCCACGGCTGATTGTCAGCAGTATCGGCGCAGTTTTGCAAAAGCTGCCGCCGGCAAAGATTTTTCGCAATTCGTTTAAAGACGTGGCGGTTGGCAAAAAACTGGATTTTAACGAGTTTCTGCATTATGCGGCAGTTAATGGCTACAATCGGGTCGAGCAGGTGATGGAGCCGGGCGAATATGCCGTACGCGGCGATATTATAGATATTTTTCCGGTAGGAACGACGGAGCCTTTGCGCCTTGATCTGTTTGACGATGAGGTAGAACGCATCAGGACTTTTGATGCAATGAGCCAGCGGACGACCGGAGAGCTGAAATCTTATTCTTTTAAGGTGATGAGCGAGGCGTTGCTTGACGCTAATACGATTAAGACTTTTCGCGGCAAATATCGTGAAGCTTTCGGGGCGGCATTCAAAGATGATGAAATTTACGAAGCGATTTCAGCAGGGCGCAAATATATCGGCATGGAGAACTGGCTGCCGTTCTTTTATGAAGATCCGCTGCCGACGTTATTCGATTATCTGCCGGCGGCATATGTCGTTTGCGGCAAGAATGTTGACGATGCGGCGGCAGCCAAAGCCGAAAGCGTGGCCGATTACTACAGAGCCCGGCTGGAGGCGCTGGAAGTTAAATCGACAGCCGAAGCTGACGCTTATCGTCCGGTGAGCCCGGAGCTGCTTTATCTGCGTCCGGAGCAATTTGCCAGAATTCTGATGCCGCGCCGTGTTGTCCGGTTGACGCCGTTGAGTATTCCCGATGATGAGAGAGTTGCGAATGCGGGCGTTGTTCCGTCGCGGGATTTTTCTTTTAACAAAAGTATCAATCCCGGGCAGGTATACAGCGAGCTGAAAGATTATCTGAGTGAATATAAAAAGCTGCGGCGGATTGTTTTTGCTTATTCGGAAGGGTCGCGGGAACGTTTGTTTTCGCTTATGAGCGAATATGAAACGGCAGATATGACCTTTGCCGAAAGCTGGGAAGAAGCAGTCGGCAAGGCCAAGAGCAAAGTTGTTTTGGTGGTGGCCAATTTGGCGCACGGTTTTCGGGGCGACGGCTGGTGTCTGGTTTCGGAACAGGATATTTTGGGCGAGCGTCAGCATCGCCGAACGGCAAAAAAAGTTTCTTCCAAGGATTTTATCGCTGACGTTTCGGCTTTGAGCGTCGGGGAATTAGTGGTTCATATTGAGCATGGTATCGGCAAGTTTTTGGGCTTGGAAAACATTATGGCCGGCGGGGCGCCCCACGATTGTTTGAAAATCTTATATGCCAATGATGCCAAGTTGTTTGTTCCGGTAGAAAATATTGACGTGATTTCCCGGTACGGCATAGAGGATGACAATATTCAGCTTGACACTATCGGCGGTTTGGCGTGGCAGGCCAAAAAAGCCAAAGTCAAGCAGCGTATTCGCGACATTGCCGAAAAGCTTATCCGGATTGCGGCTGAGCGGCATTTGAAAAAAGCCGAGGCATTTGTGCCGCCGCAAGGGCTGTATGATGAATTTTGTTCCAAATTTCCTTATAACGAGACGGACGACCAGCTTAATGCGATTGCGGACGTTTTGCAGGATTTGAACTGCGGAATTCCGATGGACAGGCTGGTATGCGGTGACGTCGGTTTCGGCAAGACCGAGGTGGCGCTGCGGGCGGCGTTTGCGGTGGCGGTTTCCGGCGCCCAGGTGGCTTTGATCGTGCCGACGACTTTGCTGGCGCGGCAGCATTATTATAATTTCAAAAAGCGTTTGGAAGGTTTTCCAATCCGGGTACGGATGTTGTCACGTCTGGTAACGCCGAAGGAAGCGGCGGAGACAAAGCAGGGGCTGGCTGACGGGGCGGTTGAAATTGTAATCGGAACGCATGCATTATTAGCCAAAGACGTCAAATTTTGCAATTTGGGCTTGTTGATTATTGACGAGGAACAGCATTTTGGCGTTGCGCATAAGGAAAAGCTGAAACAGTTTAAGTCTGACGTTCATGTCCTGACCCTGACGGCAACGCCGATCCCGCGGACTTTGCAGTTGTCGCTGACCGGCGTTAAGCAGCTCAGCATTATCGCCACGCCGCCGGTTGACCGTTTGGCGGCGCGCACGTTTGTCATGCCGTTTGACCGTGTCATGATTAAGGAAGCGATCTATCGGGAGAAGTATCGCGGCGGGCAGGTGTTTTTTGTTTGTCCGCGGGTTTCGGATATTTTCGGGGTGGAAAAGGATTTGCGCGAATTGGTTCCGGATATCAGGATTGCGGTGGCGCATGGGCAAATGCCGGTAAAACAGCTGGAAACGGTGATGAACGATTTTGCCGACGGCAAGGCAGACTTGCTGCTTTCGACCACGATTATCGAATCGGGGATTGATATGCCGAGCGTCAACACCATGATTGTTCACCGGGCCGATATGTTCGGGCTGGCGCAGCTTTATCAGCTGCGTGGGCGTATCGGACGCGGCAAGTTGCGCGGCTACTGCTATTTTACGGTTCCCAAGCAGAAAGCCCTCAAACCCGTTGCCGAGCGGCGTCTGAGTATTCTGCAGGCTTTGGATACGCTGGGGGCCGGTTTTTCTTTGGCTAGCCATGATATGGATATCCGCGGTTCGGGAAATATTTTGGGCGAAGAACAGTCCGGGCATATTAAAGAAGTGGGAATTGCCTTGTATGAGCATATGCTGGAAGAGGAAATCCGCCGCCTGAAATCCGGCGAGTTCAGTCCGGAAGCGGTTGCGGCGGAGGAATGGGCGCCCCAGATTACGACCGGCATCCCGATTATGATTCCGGAAACTTATGTGCGTGATTTGGGGGTACGGCTGGGGTTGTACAAGCGGATTGGCGAAATTGCCGATACCGAGGCTATTGCCGATATGCGGGAAGAGCTTATTGACCGTTTCGGCAAGCTGCCCGACGAGGTGGACAACCTTTTGAAGACTGTTGAAATCAAACTGATGTGTAAACAGGCAAATATTGACAAGATTGACGCCGGCGCAAAAGGCATTTTGATTTCTTTCCGCAATAATGTTTTTGCCGAGCCGGAAAAACTTTTGGATCTGATTAAGCGCTCGTTTGGCGTCATTAAGGTTCGCCCGGACCAACGGCTGTTTATTGAACGCAATTTGGAGAGCTATGCTGTCCGGGTAGAGACAATCAAAAATTTTGCCGCCCGTTTGGCCGGTTTGTTGAAAAAATAAGAATGCCGTTAAAAAAAGCTCCGTTGTTACGGAGCTTTCGGGCAGTAAGACTTATTGTTCTGTTTTAGGGGCGGGCATATTGCCAAGCGCGGCATTTTTGACCTTGTCTCCGACTTTGATGCCGTATTTTTGGGCGGAACCGCCGCTGATTTCAATTACGGCACGAACCGGTTCCGCTGAAACCAGGTGCTCTTCGGACATCGGGGTCGCATTTTCAACAATTTTGACGATTTTTGCTTCCGGGTTGATGAAGATGATATCAAGCGGAATTTTGGTATCTTTCATCCACATGGTAACGCGGCGGATGGGGTTGATGACGAAGATCATGCCGCCGTCTTTGGAGAGAGATGTTCTGTTCATCAGTCCTTTAGCCTGTTGTTCGGGAGTTGCGGCAGTTTCCAGATTGTAGTGCACTTCGCCTTTGGCGGTTATGATTGCCGTGTTGTAGTCTTTTTCGGCCGAGCAGCCGAGCAAAAGCAGACAAAGGGCAAAAGTTTTAATCAGTTTAGTCATATCTTAATCTCCTTATGGGCAGGAAGGATATTTTTCAGCTCTGTATTTTGGCGGCGGCAGCGTTTTTGGCAAGAAGTTTTCGAGGTTTCCACTGTGAAACGACAACCGGCCCGTTTTGCGAAAGCATTACTTTTGCGGGCCAAGCCGCGGCGGGCTTATTTTTAGGTTCCGAACCTGCTTTTCTGGTATTTATTTTACTATTTGATTTAAATTTTTCAACTAAAGTTTTAAAATCGACAATCGTTTTTTGGGAGCCGGAAGAGTCAGAACTGCCGATGCGTTCTTCAATCAGACCGTTTATTTGGCGATTACTCATGAGGCCGTATATGTTCCAGATTTTCTCAAGAAAGGCATCGATTTCCGGAGAAAAGCGAATCGCTACTTCCGGCAGTTGGCCGGCAGCATGCAGTTTGGCAATCACCGGTTCTGCATAACCGTTGCTGCCTGATATAAAAAGGCTTGGCATCAGCAGGGTTTGCGGGTGGGTGGCCAGGTAGTGCATTTGCGCCAGAAACAACAGGCTTTGCAGTTTTTCGTGTTCCAAAAGCCAATCTTCGCTTCTGGCCCGGTTCAAAAACCAGGAAGCGACCTCCAGGGAGGAATCAGTAGCGGCAGTTTGCATTTGGGCTCCTTTGCAGTTTAATACTGTCACTATATCTTATTTAGTCATTAAAAACAATGTTTTTAATCGGCAGGGGAAAATAATTGTTCCTAAAATTGTTTTTAATTCTGTTTTTGTGCTTGTGTTATGCGGATTGGTATTGTATTTATACAGTAGCTTATTGTATTTTTATGAGGGTTAGTTTCCATGATGCTGCAGAAGATTTTGAAGAGTTTGTTTACCGTCACGGCGATTGTTTTGTTGGCGGGGTGTTCGACCGCGGTTTTTCCGGAGGTGATTGAAGATGACAGTATAAGCGTTTCCGAATCCGGCAGAAAGGTGATTAAGGAAGGCGAGGGGCTTGGCTCTGATGAGAAAAACGCAGCTTATGAGGAAATGCCTGATGAGGACGATGTTTTTGCCGATGTGGTGCCGGTAACGGAAAAAAGAAAAGATGCTGCCGGAAGTGGTAAGCCGGTCGAGAAAACGGCTGCAGCCGATAAAAAAACCGAACCGGTAAAGCCTTTGTTCGAACAGAATGAGGCCGCTGCCGCCCAAACGGCTCCAAAAGAAGAAAACGGCAAAGAGGAAGAAGAGTTTGAACCCAGCGTTACCTATCGCTTGGAAACAATTTATTTTGACAACGGCAGCGCCTATGTCAGCCCCGAATATAATGCAAAAATCCGCGAGGCGGCAAACCTGGTTAAGAATAACAACGCCCGTATCAGGGTTTTGGGCTATGCTTCCAGCCGGACGCGCAATACGGATATTGTGACGCACAAGATGGCTAATTTCAAGATATCTTCCGAACGTGCGGAAAATGTTGCCGCTGCGCTGCGGAGAGCCGGCGTTCCTGCCCGGAACATTACCGTTGAGGCTTTGTCCGATACGGCTCCCGCCTATTTGGAGGTTATGCCCGAAGGCGAGCGTTTGAACCGCCGGGCGGAAATTTATGTCAGTTATTAGGGTAAGCAAGAGTGAGTTTGGAATTTGAGAATACAAAATCTCTGAACGGAAATTTATGGCGGCTAACGCCGGCTGATGACCGGCAGGCAGAGTTGATTGCGCAAAAATTCGGTCTGTCGCCGTTGGTGGCAAGAATATTGGCTGCGCGTAAAATCAATGAAAATGAGGTTAATGACTTTTTGTATCCCAAGCTGCAGAATCTGATGCCGAATCCTTTTGTGCTGAAAGATATGGAAAAGGCGGCCAAGCGGATTGCCAGAGCAGTATCCGAACATCAGAAAGTCGCCATTATCGGCGATTATGACGTTGACGGGGCGACTTCGACTTCGGTTCTGCGTTTGTTTTTGGAAAGCGTCGGCGTTGAACCGATGATTCATATTCCCGAAAGAGATGAAGGTTATGGCCCAAGCCGTCAGGCTGTGGACGAGTTTGTGCAAAACGGTGCCGATTTGCTGATTACGGTCGACTGCGGCACAACGGCTTTTGATGTGTTGGAATACGGCGTGGAACGCGGGTTGGATGTGATTGTTTTGGATCATCATGAGGCGGAAGCACGGCTGCCGAAGATTTATGCGGTTGTTAATCCCAAGCGTTTGGACGAAGAAAATCCGGTTGAGTATTTGAAATACATGGCTGCCGTCGGCGTCGTTTTTTTGACGGCGGTTGCGGTCAACAGAGAATTGCGCGGACAAAATTTTTATGAGGGGCGGGCGGAGCCTAATTTGATGAACTGGCTGGATTTGGTGGCTTTGGGGACGGTCTGCGATGTGGTGCCGCTGTTAGGGCTAAACCGGGCGTATGTGCGCCAGGGGCTGAAGGTCATGTCTTTGCGCAATAATCCGGGATTAAAAGCGTTGTTTGAGAAATCCGGGATTACGGAAGCCCCTTCGGCTTATCATCTTGGTTTTGTTTTGGGACCGAGGATAAATGCCTGCGGGCGGGTTGGCGAAGCTTCACTCGGAAACAAGCTGCTTTGCGCCAAAGATGCTTTTCTGGCGGAAAATCTGGCGCAGCAGTTGAATAATTTTAATGATAAACGCAAGGAAATAGAGGGTTATGTATTGCTCAAGGCCATAGAAATTCTTGAGGGGACGCCTCAGGAATATCCGATTGCGTTTGCCGCCGGGGACGATTGGCATCAGGGGGTTATCGGCATTGTCGCCGGAAAGCTTAAGGAACGTTATAGTCTGCCGGCTTTTGTGATGTCGATTGAAGCCGACGAGGTCAAGGGGTCGGCACGTTCGGTTCCGGGCGTTGATCTTGGAGCTTTGGTTATGGCGGCCAAAGAAAAAGGCATTTTGACCAAAGGCGGCGGGCATACAATGGCGGCGGGTTTTTCGCTGAATGAAGACAAGATTGAAGAATTCCGCAAATTTGCCGGGGAATATGTGCAGGAGCGTTTGGGAAAAGAGGCGATTGTGCCGGTTGTTGAGGCCGACGGCGTTTTGGACGTAGGCGGGGCAACGCCGGAGTTGGCCGAAGAACTTTCCCTGCTGGAGCCTTTTGGCGCCCAGAACGCCGAGCCGCGGATTATTCTTCCGAAAGTAAAGGTTTCTAAGGCTTCTTTGATGGGGAGCGGGGGACATATCCGGTGTTTTCTCAGTTCTGCTGCCGGCGGGAACCTTAAAGCCATGGCGTTTCGAATGGCGGATACAGAAGCCGGCATGGCGTTGTTGAAAAGCCACGGTTCTCCTTTGAATGTTATCGGGACATTGCGTCAGGATAACTGGATGGGGAGGAGAGGAGTGCAGTTTATTATAGAAGACGTCCTCTAAAAGTTCGTATTTTGGGTTATTAGAGCAGTTTTAGCGGGTCTCGAAAAACTCA
>UQFU01000076.1 GCA_900540425.1 uncultured Alphaproteobacteria bacterium | reverse complement strand
TTCCAAATTGCAGACGGGACTTATCCGTCTTGCCGGTTCGGCAATCATAAAAAACCGGAGCATTTACAAAATCGGGCTGCTGCCAAAATTTTCGGACTCCCTTATTGGCACCCAGAATGACATGGGTAGCATTATCAATCTCCCAATCCAGCCGACGGCTGAAAAACGACCGGCAGCGTCCGCCCGGAACCGGTGCCGCCTCATAAACGAGCACCCGGCTGCCGGGAAAACGGCGGCGGGCGGAGCATGCTGCCGACAATCCGGCGATCCCTGCTCCCAAAATATGGACATTGCGCGGTTGTTTCATCTTATTTCAAATTAAAATACGCCCGCAGCGCAATGGAAAATTTTTTGAATTTGCTCAAGTTTGGCTTGGGCGAAATAATTTCCCAGCCGCGTCTTTGCATCATGTCAAAATAACGGCGGTAAATGCTTTCTATCATTCGGACGTGGCGCGACGTTTTCTTGTCAAGCTTCTTAATCAATCCATCGGCCTTTTCAAAATTGGCAACGGCAATGCGCGCCAGTTCCTCCCGGGCGATTGCCAAATTCTTGTCAACGACCACGGTCAGAGGATCAACAGACGTTATACCGGCTTTTTCCAAAAATTCCCTGGGAATGTACAGACGGTTCAGCTGAGCATCTTCTTTAACGTCGCGGAGGATATTGGTAATTTGCAGCGCCGTTCCCAGGCTGGTTGAGAGCTGTTCAATCACCTCCTCGTCCTGACAGCCGAAAATCCGCAGGCTCAGGCTTCCGGGCACGCCGGCGACGCCGCGGCAATAGCGGTACAGTTCATCAAGGCTCGGCGCCTGGACCGGATTGGGAATATCCATGGAAATTGCTTCAATCAGGCGGGAAAGCTCCTCTTTGGGCAATTTGAAACGCATGCAGTTTTTATATATCTTACGCCCGATATCCGTAGCCGGCGTTTTCTTATCATATATATTATCCAGCTCCTCCCGCCAGGCGGCAATCAGTTCCAGCTTTTCCGACATTTCGGCATCGCCGTCGACAATATCGTCCAGATGCCGGCAAAAGGCATAAATCGTGTACATGGCGTTGCGCTTGGCCTTGGGCAGAAAACGCATGCTCCAAAAAAACGAACTCCCCGATTTTTTTACAATCCGTTTGATGTTATTCATTATCAGTCCCTTAATATATCCGGCCACGGATAAAAAATCCTCTGCACAGCCCGCCAACAATCCCGCGCAGCCAATCCCAACGGCCGAGGCGGATTTCGCGGCGCAAGACATCACCTTTATTTATCTTTTTTAACATAATATTGGTTAAAGAAAGGATAATGCAGACCTGATAACGCAAACGGCGGCTGCGAATCAGCCCCGGCAAAACCGCCCCTTCTTTCAGCTGCCCGCGAATCAGTTCCGACAAATGCGCAATCAGCTTCCGCAACGGCGGACAGGTTTGTCCGGCGATCAAGTCCGCACGGCTGACTCCGTATTCCGCCATCAAATCAGCAGGCAGATAAACCCGTCCCAGCTTCAGGCAATCGTACTTGATATCCTGGAGGTGGTTGACAATCTGCAAAGCCGTACACAACGAAGCCGCCGGCTGGTAGGTTATCGGATTTTCATCATGCAGCGCCAGCATAAAACGGCCGACCGGCGCGGCAGAATACTGGCAATAGCCGACCAACTGCCCCCAGGTTTGGTAATCGTATCCTTCGGCGTCTCTCCGAAATGCGGACAACAGGTCTCCGGCCAGCGAAAAATCGAGATTTTCACGCAGAAAGTCGTTTTTAAGCCGGGCGGCAAAGGCCAATTTGCTGCCGCGGTATTTTTTGACGCCATAAAAAATATCGGAAATTTCCCGCAGCTGCACCAGTTTTTCTTCCGGCAGCAGATCGGGATTATCGGCAATATCGTCACAGCGGCGGGCAAAAGCATAGTAGCCGGCGACCAGCGGGCGCAGACTTTTAGAGATAAACAGAGAAGCAACCGGAAAATTCTCGTCAGACTGTTGTTTATGCCGGGTTTTCATCAAAGCTCCTTTTTCCAATTTTCCAAATCGCGCAAGGCTCGTTCGGCATAGGCTTTTTTACGATCCATTCCCTTGATTTTTTTAAATTTTCCATTCACCGTCGTTTCGCCCAAGATCAGAGGGAAAATTCCAAAATTGATATTCATCGGCTGAAAGTCTTCAATATTGACGCAGTCGGTCAGGTGGGCATGCATCGCGCCAAAAGCCGTGGTTCGCGGCGGCAGGACAGGGACTTTTCCCTTTTGGCGGCAAGCGGAAAAATAACCGGCCAAAAATCCGACCGCGGCGCTTTCAATATACCCTTCGCAACCGGTAATTTGCCCGGCAAAGCGCAAATGCGGCCGGGTCTTGAGACATAAGTACTCGTCCAACAGCACCGGACTTTTGATAAAGGTATTTTTATGAATGCCTCCGAGCCTTGCGAATTCGGCGTTTTCCAATCCGGGAACAGTTCTGAAAATACGCTGCTGTTCGCCGTATTTGAGCTTGGTCTGAAAACCGACCATATTGCGCAGCGTGTCTTCGCGATTATCCTGGCGAAGCTGCACCACGGCATAGGGCTTGCGTTCGGAATGCGGATTAGTCAGCCCGACCGGTTTCATCGGCCCGTAGAGGAGCGTATCCCTGCCGCGGGAAGCCATAACCTCAACCGGCAGACAGCCCTCGAAAAACGCCGGCTTCTCCCACTCGTGAAAAGAAACCTGTTCGCCGCTCAGCAACTCTTCCACAAAACGATAATACTCTTCCCGGGTCAGCGGACAGTTAATGTAATCAAACTTATCGCCCTTGTCATAACGGGACTGGTACCAGGCCTTGGTAAAATCAATGCTTTCCTTATAGACAACCGGCGCAATGGCATCATAAAAAGATAACGCCTGATTGCCGATATGCTCCAAAATGGCCGCAATCAGCGCTTCGCTGGTCAGGGGGCCGGTAGCAACAATCGTTTCGCCCCATTCCACAGGAGGCAGGGCAACAATTTCTTCCTCAACAAAAGATATCAGCGGGTGGGTGCGCAGTTCGGAGGTCACCATGGCGGAAAAAGCATCGCGGTCAACCGCCAACGCTCCGCCGGCCGGAACCCGGCAGGCATCGGCACAGCGCATGATCAGCGAGCCGCAGCGGCGCATTTCTTCATGCATCAGCCCGACGGCATTATGTTCATAATCGTCCGAACGCAGCGAATTGGAACAGACCAATTCGGCGCAGCCGGGATTTTTATGGGCCGGCGAAAACTTGTGCGGCTTCATTTCGTGAATCATGACCCGAACGCCGCGCAAAGCCAGCTGCCAGGCGGCTTCCGAACCAGCCAGCCCGGCGCCGGCAATATGTACAATTTGTTCCTTCATCTTTTCTCCCCGCCCTAAAATAAACGAAATTATCGGCAAAAGCAAACAGATTTCTTAATAAATCACGCTTAGGATTTGATAAATTCCAAAATAAAGATATAGTGAAGCTAAGTGATATTGATGCGAGTCTGTTGGAAAAAGATGCGTGAACTTTGCTACATCGCCGCCGTTGGACTGCTGCTGGGAATGGCTTTTCCGGCAGCGGCAGACGAAGGTTATGACCCGATGCTGTTTTCCAGCGAGGAAGAAGCCAACAACAATCTTTTTTCGATTATGCCGCCGACTCCGCCGAAAATCAATCCGGTGAAAACGGCTCCGCAGAATTCGCTTCCGGTTTCTCCCCAAAGTTCCGCCCGGCAGACGCAGCCGGCCGAGGCTGCCGCGGCTGTCAATCCGCTGCCGGAAATGACGCCGGAAGATTTGGGATTTCCTGACGACGAAGAAACAACCGGAAAAGAAATTCCCGAAACCGCATCCCAACAGCCAATGCCGAAACAGGAAACGGCCCTGCCCTCCCCAACGCCCGCCCGGCCTCAGCCGCAGGTTGACCCGAGCCGCGGGCTGACAGACAATTTTAAAACTGACGCAACGACGGCGGAAGATGCCATTTCTTCTAAGGTCAAAGACACCTGGATTGGTAAAATTACCGAAACCGCAGCCGAAAAAGTCAAAGAAACAACCGGGGAAATCAAAACAGACGAGCATAAAGAAGGAGCCAGCCTGGAAGGGCTGATAAAAAGTTCAAAAAATGCCAGAAAACGGGCCAACGCCTCGGTATTCGACATTTCGGGCGTTATGCTGCGCATGACTTTGCCGCAGGCGGAAGCGGCGATGAAACAGCGGCATTTTACCAAAGTTTCGGTCAAATACGAAATTCCCAATTTTATAAAATGGCGCAATGAGGAAAAATGCCGCAACAACGGCGTGGTCGGCTATGAGCGCCTGGCAAGCTGCGTGGTCGAACTGGCCAAAAAAGACCATCACCAATACCCCGAAACAGTTCGTTTTTCTCGTTTTGACACCAAAGAAGAGCTGGAAATCAAACTGACCAGCAATTTTACCAACAACAAAGTTCACCGCATACTTTACAAGAGCCTTTCCCCGGCGATTACGGGCAACAGCAACAAAGCCGTTTATCTCCGCAACGTAAAAATTTATGACTTTTGGAAAAAGGTCAACCAAAAATACGGCACGCCGGACAACAAAGACGAGGTTTTGTGGGGGCTGGGCGGCAACAAGCCTTACCTTAAGGCCGCCTCGGGGGTTTTGCTGCTTGAAGATCCGATGCTCCGGGAACTTGATTACACGCGGATGTCACGGGAAGACCAGCGTTTTATCAATACGGATTTATATAATTTTTAACCGAGGGACTAATGAACGACATAATAAACAATGCGGCAATTTCCGAACTGGTGCTGACCCGGGTATGCCATGACATTATCGGCAACATCGGAGCCGTTTCCAACGCGGTTGAACTGTTGGAAGAAGGCGATACGGACTTTTTGGAAGATATCCAGTCCATTCTTAAAACCAGTTCCGGCGTCCTCAGCGCCCGGCTGAAATTTTTCCGTTTGGCATTCGGCCTGCGGAACGCCAATCTGGCAGACAAAGAAAATGTTCTCAAAACAGCTCGTGACTATTTGTTGACCATCGGCAGCCGCAGCCATCCGATTGAGCTGCGAATGGGCGGAGTTTCGGAAGAATTTGCCAAAGCCGCGCTGCTTGGGATTATGATTGTTGCCGACACCATGATTAAAGGCGGCGTCATCACCATTGAACAAAACGCCGGCAGGCTATATATTACAGGCGAAAGTGCGGCACTTCCGCCGGCAGAAAAAATCGCCGCCGTCAGAGAGTGCATTATCGGAAACGGAGAACCGGCGGCGCAGTTTGCTCCGATATTTTATTTAAAGGAAATATTAAAAAATTCCGGGTATAGTTTAACCGTTACGGAAAGCGGAAGTTTGGGACTGGCTATAATTTAGGGAAGACAAACCGTGAAATGTTTAATCGCAGATGATTCCAGAATTATCAGAATGGTGTTGGCCAAGATTTTCAGCAATCTCGGTTTTGAGGTGGAAGAAGCTGAAGACGGCGATGAAGTTATTGAAAAATGTCTGGCCGAGGAACCGGATATTGTCATTATGGACTGGTGGCTTCCGATTATTGACGGCATTGACGTCCTTTACAAAATCCGCAACGACAAGCGCATTCGGCAGCCGCGAATCGTTTTTTGCTCTTCCAATACCGATCCGGAAAAAATTTCCGAAGCGCTGCAAGGCGGTGCAGACGATTATCTGATGAAACCGTTTGACGAAGAAATTATCAAAAGCAAGCTGATTATTCTCGGACTGATAAAGGAATAGAGGCCATGAACAAAAACGATTTTGATTACCTGGTCGGCATTTTGGAAAAAAACGCGGGATGGCATTTTACGGAAGACGATTTCTTTGTCATCGACAAGAAAATCACAAATTTCGTAAGAGAAAAAGGTTATGCTTCGGTTGAAGAACTGATTGATGAACTGCGCCTGGAACAACGCCCGTTTATCAATCAGCTGGTAGAATCCATGGCAATGCTTGAGACGAGCTTTTTCCGTACGCATGCGGTTTTTAAACAGCTTGAAGAATCTATTCTGCCTTATTTGCGCGAATATAACCGCGGCGTCAAACGGCTGCGGATTTGGAGCGCCGGGTGCTCGACAGGGCAGGAAACTTATTCGTTGGCGATTGCCATTCGCAGGAGTCTGTTAAACGTCCGGGACTGGGATATTGACATTATCGGTACCGATTTGTCTTCCATGGCCATCAACAAAGCGCAGAAAGGCATTTATAACAAGTTTGAAATCCAGATGGGAATGAATGCCAGCTCGATTATCAGCAATTTTCATCCGGAAAAAGACAACTGGCAAATTAATGACGATCTGATGGAAATGGTACAGTTTCGTCAATATAACCTGCTTAACGAACTTATCAGCCAAGATAAGTTTGACATTATCTTTTGCCGGAACGTTTTGTATTTGTTCCAGCAGAACCGTCAGATTGAAATTTTGCGAAAATTATTTGAGCATCAGACTTTTGGCGGGTTGCTTTATATCGGCGAACATGAAAAGCTGCCGGGAATCGAAGAATTTTATACCAAAGTTCCCGGATTTGACTGTCTTTATCAGGCCAAGAACCAAGCAGACAGCAAGCCGTTTATTCAGCCCGAAAAGCAGGAGGCTGTTTTGAACAACGGCCAGGCAGCGGCAGCGACTCCGACAAGTATGCCGACTTTTGTAAAGCCGGAAAAACTGTTTGAACGTCCGACAATTTCATCCTTGTTAAAGAAATAGCCTCCGTTTGTCTTCGAGGGAAAGGAAACGCTGGGAAACCGCCGGCATTTAAAGGGGGATTTTTTGCCTTTTCTTAATGACATATTAATCTTTTTGCCTATAGTATTTGTATAATTTGTTTTTTGTTTTGGATTGCCGTTTATATTTGACATTTTTTGTCAATTATGGTAAATTTGAGATAGAAATTATAAATCAGAACAGGAGTCGGAATAATGAGTTTGCAAAAGTTTGCGGATCAGATGAAAGCCAAAAAAGATCAGGTTCTCAAGGTTTTTCCGTCAGGTAAGGAATGTGCTTTGGCTATAGCGGCGGGAGCAGGTTTGTTTATGGCCAGCGGCAAAATGGGAACCGAGGAGGTTAAAGACGGACATCCTGGAGAAGTGGCCGCAGTTATGAATCTCGGACATTTTTTGGGCGTTGTTTTGGCAGGTGGCGGTGCCTCTGTTGCCATGATGGAAGGTCTGACAAACAGCGGTAAAAAAACCAAAAAGCTGTCTCCGGAAGAAATCCACGCCGCGCTAGCCAACCAGAGATAGACGGGGGAAATTATGGCCGGCGGGTATACGACTGAGAAAAGTTTTTATGTCGCAGAAGGCGAAGAAGGTGAGTTGTATGTTTTTTTGAAAGCCAAAAATGACCAGCCGCAAGCGCCTAAAATTATATACGACGGAAAAGATCATGCTATTTTTTTGAGAAATAACGAGCAAAAAATCATTTTGGATTATATTCATCCCGATGTTCGCGACAAACTGCGCAAAGCCCGGCAAGTGGTTATTGTTGAGACTATTCTGGAGAATATCAAAGACAGTTATGTTGCCGATATGCAGATGGTGGAAGATATCCCGGTCGATTGGGGAAAAATCGGCCTCAAAACCTGGGAAGAAGTTTCTCTCGGCAAATAATTGTTTGTACTCTCAAAAAAAAGGCTTGCAAGTTTTAATAATCTGCATTATAGATTTCTTGTCTTTTTGAGGTCCCATCGTCTAGTGGCCTAGGACACCGCCCTCTCACGGCGGGAACACGAGTTCGAACCTCGTTGGGATCACCAATAAAAATAGAAAAATGCCCTTGCGGCGTTTTTTTTATTTGTATCGAGAAAACCACGCGCTAGGCGCGTGGTTCCAAAGAGCT
>UQFU01000075.1 GCA_900540425.1 uncultured Alphaproteobacteria bacterium | reverse complement strand
TGCTAAGCGTGACATATTCAAAGAATTATTAATAAATTAAAAACATATAGATATGGAATGTAAGCTAGATTTAGTTCAGCTCATGTGCAAAGAAGGTTTGCCGTTGTAGCTGTCAGTTTTTTAGATATAACCGTTCCAATTCTTTGATTTTGTCCCGATAAACCATAGCTTGTTCAAATTCCAGATTTTGGGCGGCTTCGCGCATTTTTTTGTTATATTCGCGCAGCTTCTTGTCAATATCTTTGATTTGTTCGGGTTTGTGGAGGGGAACATCAACGTAGTCCTGCTGGGTCATGGTTTGTAAGGTACCGCTGATGCTCTTTTTGATGGTTTGCGGGGTTATGCCGTTTTCGATATTATATTTCAGTTGTTTTTCGCGGCGGCGGTTGGTTTCGTTCAGAGCATTGGTAATTGATTTGGTCATTTTGTCGGCGTAAAGGATAACCCGGCCTTCGGCATTGCGGGCAGCGCGGCCGATTGTTTGAATCAACGAACGTTCCGAACGCAAAAATCCTTCTTTGTCGGCATCTAAGATGGCAACCAGCGAACATTCGGGAATATCCAGTCCCTCGCGCAGCAGGTTGATGCCGACCAAGACGTCAAAAACGCCCAACCGCAAGTCCCTAATGATTTCAATACGTTCCATGGTGTCAATATCCGAGTGCAGATAACGGACTTTGATACCGTTTTCGTTCAGGTATTCGGTCAGGTCTTCGGCCATTTTTTTGGTCAAGGTCGTGACAAGGACACGTTCTTTGCGGGCAACGGTTTTGCGGCATTCTTCCATCAGGTCGTCAACCTGGTTTTCAACCGGACGAACCAGGCAGACCGGATCGGCCAATCCGGTAGGACGGATGACCTGTTCGGTAAAGGTCCCCTGGCTTTGCTCCAGTTCCCAGTCGCCGGGGGTGGCGGAAACAAAGATTGTTTGGCCGCGCATTCGGTTCCATTCTTCAAATTTCAGCGGACGGTTGTCAACGCAGGAAGGCAGGCGGAAACCGTATTGCGCCAGGGTGCTTTTGCGATTATAGTCGCCGCGATACATGCCGCCGATTTGGGGAACGGAAATATGGCTTTCGTCAATGAACAGCAGGGCATTGGAAGGGATATACTCAAACAGGGTCGGCGGCGGGTCTCCCGGTTTGCGTCCGGTGAGGTAACGGGAGTAGTTTTCTATTCCTTTGCAATGGCCGGTGGTTTCGAGCATTTCGAGGTCAAAACGGGTGCGTTGCTCAATGCGCTGCGCTTCCAACAGCTGATTGTTTTGGCGGAATATTTCAACCTGTTCGGCGAGTTCTTTGCGGATATTGACAATCGCTTGGGAAACAGCCGGCCGCGGCGTAACGTAATGATTGGCCGGGTAGACAACGGCTTCATTAAGTTCGGCAGTTTTTTTGCCGGTCAGGGAATCAAATTCGCAAATGCTCTCAATTTCGTCGCCGAAAAAAGATATTCGCCAAGCCCGGTCTTCGTAATGTGCCGGAAAGATGTCCAGAACGTCGCCCTGCACCCGGAAGGTGCTGCGGACAAAGCTCATCTGATTGCGTTCATATTGCAGTTCAGCCAGGCGTTTGTATATTTCTTTGGGGGGAATTTCATCGCCGACTTTAAGCGGCAGCGTCATGCTGGCGTAGGATTCGACGTCGCCCAAGCCATAAATGCAGGAAACCGAGGCGACAATTATTACGTCATTGTATTCCAGAAGGCTGCGGGTTGCCGAGTTGCGCATGCGGTCAATTTGTTCGTTTTGCGCCGAATCTTTTTCAATATAAGTGTCGGTTTTGGGAATATAGGCTTCCGGCTGATAATAGTCGTAATAGGAGACAAAATATTCAACATGGTTATGCGGGAAAAATTCTTTCATTTCGCTGTATAACTGGGCGGCCAGAATTTTGTTCGGAGCCATAATCAGCGCCGGGCGTTTTGACTGCTCGATAATTTTGGCCATGGTGAAAGTTTTACCGCTGCCGGTTACGCCGAGCAAAACCTGGTTTTTACGCCCGGCTTCAATGCCTTCGCAAAGTTCACGAATCGCTTCCGGCTGGTCTCCGGCCGGAGCAAAAGGACTTTCTAATTTGTAATCCTGTTTGATCATGGGGTTAATTTATGGTTTCACTTAAACTGTTATTTTTCAGCGAATCGTTATAGATACGGGTAAAGTTACGAAAAGCGCTGATATCGTTTATGACCTGGTTAATCGCTTTGAGGTCGACTTTATCATCTTCCAGATTGCTTGTTAAGATACTAAATGTGCTATAATATTTGGTATCTTTGAAGAATGGCATGAATTTGTTACGCAAACGTACCAACACGGTCGTTTTGCCGGCCATGTTCAACGCGGTTGCCCAATCGAGAACGTAGGAGATTTGTTCCGGCGTCAATTCTTTTCCGGGCTGCGGTTTTTCGACCAGGTAGCGGATGGTGTCGGAAGCTTTGTCCCATTCTTGGTTATCCCAATAGAATTCGCTTTTCATGAGCAGGGCATTTTTGCTGTAATCGTCTTCCAACAAAGCAATGGCTTCTGCCGTATGGCCGAGTTCGGCCAGCGTTTTGGCGCGGATAATTTTGCGGTGGGCCAGAAGGCTGGGCGGCAAGTCGGGCGTTTCGGTCGCATTGAGAATTTCCAAAGCATCGCCGGGATTGTCTTCAAACAGGTTTATCAGGGCGAGGCGGGTTCCGGTTTTGCTGCGCTCCAGCGGAGTCATGCTGCTGTATTTGAGCTGGCGGCTCAACAGTTGCTGTGCCCGGGGAAGCAGGTCTACGGCAACCAAGCGGTCAGCCAGCTTTTGGACAATTTCGTTATAGTGCCGGCTTTGCGGTGCCAGCCATTCGAAATCGTGGTACAGGGCCAGGGATTTGAGCAGCGGCATATTGTCGGCGCGGTTATTGATATAGATGTCTTCAAAAGTTTCAACCATTCGCCGCATGGTTTGTTTGCGCCCTTCCTCGTCTTCCAATGGCAGGCTTTGGTTGAGTTTGCGCATGGCGCTATAATAGTCATTATTTTTTATGTACAATTCGGCAAGGGTTTGCAACAGGTTAAGGCGAAACTGGTTTGACCTCCAGGCAAAACGCAGGCGTTCAAGTGTATCAATCGTCTTATCCAGCGGCAGAAACCCGAGACGATTGGACAGGCGTGCCCCTTCAAAACGCGCCAGAGCCGAATATTTCAGGGCTTCGGAACGTCCGAGTTCGCGAAATTCTTTAATGGCATTGCGCGGGTAGCCCTGCAGGGCACGGCGCATGGCGACCAGGTAGTCGATTTCGGCCAGGCGGTAGAGGTCTTTGTATGGGGCACTTTTAAGGATATCGATAAAATTTTGAGCCGAAATGTCATCTCCGGCAGTCAAAGCTGCGGCGGCAGCGACCGAGGCGATCCGTTCTTTCAGAGCCTGAGGGTAATCTTTGGCCAGCGAGATAAACGCAATCAGGACGGCATTGTTTTCCGGCCGGTGTTCCGTTGCGGCTGAAGCTACCGTCCGCCAGAAGACGGCTTCATCGTTTTGGGGGAGACTGCCGAAAGAAAAATGCTCAACGGCGGAGGCATATCTTCGGGTCAGAAAATCGGCAATACCGAGCAAAGTGTGCATTTGTTCGGTGTCTTTATAGGGGGGGATGTTTTTCAGTTCGTTAAGAATTGACAGCGCTTCGGTTCCCATGCCCATGGAGATATAGTATTTGGACAGATTCAGCCGCGCCGCGTTTTGCTGTTCGGGCGGAACGGAAGAAATGTCGTTTTGCAGTTGTTCTATGGCTTCGTTAAACGGTTTTTCCAGAAGCTGCGGCGGCAGGCTGAAATCAAAGGCGACGGTCGGCATGGTTTCTTGTGCCAGAGACTGTTTGCGGCGCAGGGTATCCAAATCGGGAGAAATATTTAACCCACGGTCTTCGGCGCTGATGACGATACCTGTATTTCCGCGTTCTATGCGCAAGTCGGTCGTTTTGGGAACCAGTGCCAAGCCTTGAACTGACTGCAGAAAAGTCATGTCAGGGTAATCGTATGGCGTATTTATTCCGGCACCGATGTCTGCCAGCGGGGCAATATTGATGGTGTCTCCGACCTCAGGGTCAACAACGGAGAGGACGTTGCCGCTGGCGGAAGACGGAATATAAAAATAAGGGTTTTTGGAGGCGTCGTACTGGGTAAACAGGGCCAAATCGCGGATTTTTTCGGGAGCGGTGCCTTTGTACAAATCAATAATCCACAACAAGCCTTCGCGACGAACTCCGGTATTGATTTTGTCTTTGAGGGTCAGGCGCAGAACCGTGCCGCGGGTGTGCGGAATATTCAGAATTTCTTTGACAAAGGGAGCCGCTTGTTTGGTTAGTTCGTCTATATCCAGTTTGCGGCGATGATCAAACGCAATCCATAAATAGCCGCCACGTTCAAAAACTGCCGCACCGGTCGGGATATTCCAGGGAAAGCTGAGACTGACGTTTTTGGCAGAGTTTTCTTTTGTGGAAGTTGTCTGATAAGAGCTACTGTTTTCGTCGGGCAACGGCTGTGCTTCCGGTGCCGCGAGCTCCAAGATCAGTTTGCCGTTTTCTTCAGTTGTGGACAGCAGTCTGGAGGGAATTTCATAGTTGATTCCGCCCATGGCGTTCGGTGTTTGGCGGATTAGTCCGAATTCCGGATATTGTTCCGCACCGGAAACATTCAGTTCAACCGGTGTCAGCAGATATACCGTGGTGCTTTGCGGGCCGGTATTGATCGTGTACAAAAGCCGCTTGGGCATTGAAAAAGCGAAGCGGTAAGAAGCGTCAGCCGACGATATGGCAAGATCGACCCGGGTTGGAACCAGATGGCGGCGGGAATCGTCCTGCGGAACCAGTTCGATAATCAGCCGGTTGTCGACCCTGCGGCCGGAAACGGTCATGGGAATCAGGGTACTAAAACTTAGATGCCTCCGGTCTTCCGACAGAAACTGGTTGCCCAAAATGTCGGGGATTGAGGCGGTCAGGTCGCCGCTGATGTTTACCGGGCGGGCAAAGGAAATATTCAGCTGATTTTCGATGTGTTCAATCCGATAATCGTTATCGGCAGAGAGCGGAAGCGTCAGCCGGACGACTTCCGGCAGCGGTTCGGCACGGGATGACGGCAGGCCGGCTGCAAAAACAGCCAACATGACAACAGCCGCAATCAAAATGCGGCGGCAGTCAAGGCGAAAATTATTTTTCAGGCATTTGGGCATTTGATTTCCGTCAGTAGTTGTGTCCAATCAGTTCGGTCGTAACCGCTTTGGCTTTTTCGGAGTTCATCTGCGAGAGAATTGCCGAGGACGCGGAGGGCTTCATTTCTTTGAGCAGGGGAACCAGAATACTCATTTCCAAAGTGTTGAAAATGCGGGCGGCATCTTTGGGTTTCATGGTTGTATAAAGTTTGGCCAAAGACGTTATCTTGGCTTTTTCTTCCTGATTGTATTCAGTCATCAGTTTTTTCAGCCGTTGCTCATAGTCTTGCAACTGTTTGATTTTTTTATCTATTTCTTCTTCGGCAACTTTCAGCTGAATAGCTTTGCGATCAATCTCCTTGGCTCGGAGGTCCAGAGCTTCACGCCGTTCGGCCAATTCTTGCAGGATCAGAATTTCAGACTGGCTGAAACTGTTGTTGGGATTTTCGGTATTGAGACCCATGGCGGAAGAATTTTGGGCGTTCTGATCCAGAACCTGCGAAAGCTTTTCGGTTTCCGGCGCCGCTTTTTCTTCGGCAAAAGCCGATTGCTGGCTGATGCTGAATTTGAGGTTTTCTGGGTGTTTCAGAAGGTCGAAGACATTATTGACCTTGACTGACAGGGTCAAAACCGCCAGAAAAATGAATATTGGTAGAATCCGAAAATGTTTTTTGCTGTTTACCATAATTTTTTGTTGCCTTATTTAATTGAGCGCAGCGCTTTGAGCAATTCCATTTCCGCCTCTGACCGGGTATCGGCAATATCAAGGTCATTGGAAGCGGTTTTTTTGTGGTCACGCCCGAAAAATGATTTTTTCTCAAATCCCTGCGAAGCCGGTTCGCGGGAAAGCGGTGAAGATTCTTTGATATTGCGCCCGTCGCGGATAACCGTTTCCAGACGGTCGGCCAAATTGTCAGCCCGTTCGTTGATGAACAGAAGGTCGTCTTTCAGGGTTTTGGCGCTGTCAACAACTTCTTTCAAATCTTCGGAAGAATGTTCGGTTACGGATTTGAGCTTGGGAATGCTGTTTTCGGCTTTGTGGGTTGCGTCGTTTAGGGCTTCAACCAATTTGGCCAGACTGTTTTGGTTCTGGCGGAGAATGGTCAGGTTTTTATTCAGCCGGTAGGCATAGACAATGGTCGGAATCAACAAACCGATGATAGCCAGATTAATAATCAGTTCAACACTATCCATTACGTTCTGCCTTTTCTTTAACTTTTATGACGATATGGTCTTTCTTGCGACCCATGCTGCCTTTAATCAGCGGTACGTCGCCGCAAATCAGGGAAACGTCGTCGCTGCTTTGCATGTCCAAATCCAAGAAAGAGCCAACCTGCCATTTGGCGATTTCTCCGAGTTTAATCATTTTTTCTTTTAAAACGGCTTTGATTTCGATATCGGTTTCCCAAAGCTGTTCCATCAGGTGGTTTTCCCAAATGGCATCGCGTCCGAAACGTTCGCCCATAAACATTTGGAGCAGCAATTCGCGAACTGGCTCAAGTGTGGCGTAGGGAATCATCAGGTCGATTTTGCCGCCGCGGTCTTCCATATCAATTCGCAAGCGGGCAACGATAACCGCGTTGGAAAGCCGGGAAATGGCGGCAAAGCGGGGATTGGTTTCCAGACGATCGTAAACAAAGTTAACCGAAGTAATCGGGTCGAAGGCGGTAGACAGGTCTGAGAGAATCAGTTGTATCATGTCTTTGACAATGTTTAATTCGATTGTGGTATAGGGACGCCCTTCCAGGCGCATTGCCGCCGTGCCGCGCCGGCCGCCGAGCAAGACGTCTACGGTGGAGTAAACCAACGAGCTGTCTAATGACATCAAAGCATAATTGTCCCATTCTTCGGCTTTGAATACAGACAAAAGGGTCGGCAGCGTCAGCGAATCGATATATTCGCCGAAACGCATGGATTCAATGCTGTCTAATGAAACCTCTACGTTGTCTTGGGTAAAGTTGCGCAGGGACGTTGCCATCATACGGACAAGGCGGTCAAACACGATTTCGAGCATCGGCAGGCGTTCATAGGAAACCATGGCCGAGTTCAGGATAGCCTGAACGCCGGTTTTCATACTGTGGTATTCGTCATCTTCCGCAGAATAGCCGAGAAGGCTGTCGATCTCTTCCTGATTGAGGATTTTATTGTCTTCTGTTCCCATGTCGCCGGGTTCGGCCGTGTCTTTTACTTCAATCATGTCCGCCCAATCCGGATTTTGGGTCGGATTGGTTTCAGGAGCATTTGGCCCGGCATTTTCGGTTGGTTGTTTTTGTTCTTGTTCTTCAGCCACGGAATATCCCCTTTGTTTTAGCCTCTGACAATCTCAAAATTTTTGAAGTTGAGATTGGAAATTTTAACCGGTGCTGCGATCAGGTTCATGCGGTAAAGCAATTCTTCGCGCAACCAGTATATCCCCTCCGAACCGTCGATTTCTTCCGGCATCAGCTCAATCGTATGGGCGATGACGGCATCGGTCAGTTTGGCGGATAAAGCTTCTATGATGGTTATATCTTCCATTTTGGAAAGTTCAATACTTAACTTGATTTTAACCACCTGGTCTTTGCCCGGAACATTGCGCAAGCGGACGTCTACTTCCGGCAGATCATAGAAAATCGTATAGGAATCCGTTTCTTTGCCGTTTTCCGCGGCGTGGCGGACGATGCTGTTCTCGGCGCTGTTTTCCAGCAGCTTTTCCGGGGCGCTGTACATTGCGACCCTTTTTTTTCAGGGCGGCCGTATCACGTCTGACCTGCTGGAACAGTTCCAGGCGCAGCAGCTCCTGGAGGA
>UQFU01000074.1 GCA_900540425.1 uncultured Alphaproteobacteria bacterium | reverse complement strand
AACCGGAAAAGTTTGGGCCCTTCCGGGCGTTCCCCCCGCCGATAATGACGACTTTCATGATTGGGCTCCTGGTTGTTTTTCTTTTAAATATGCCGTACCGCCGCCCATTCAAGGTGACAAAAGCCGGAAAATTGGTTTATTTTTGCTTGACAGCCACCGATTTTCCCGATATAAGACAACTCAATACGATAAAAATTTCACCGTTATGGACTGAATTTTTATAATACTCCAAGGAGTACCGCCAGTCAGCGAGGGTTCGCACACTGGCGTGCAATAGTATGTAGGTACTGATTCTGTCGTTGTGACTGCGGAGCAACGCGGGAATGTGGCAGAAGGGCAAGTGGATTTTCGCTCAGGCCGTGCCTGCGTGCAATAGTATGTAGGTACTGATTCTGTAATAGAAAAAAGGAATAAAGCCATTTTTGAGGCGTTGACAGATAAATTAGGCTCAGTCTTTGCCAAAATCACCTCCCGGGGTGTATTGAATGAAAAAGACATTGACGAAGCAATGCGCGAAATTCGGGTTGCTTTGCTGGAAGCCGATGTCTCCCTTCCGGTTGCCAAAAGCTTTATTGCTCAGGTCAGAGAGCAGGCTCTGGGCGAAAAAGTTGTCAAGTCGGTTACGCCCGGCCAAATGGTTGTCAAAATTGTCCATGACGAATTGGTCAAATTGTTGGGCGCCGAAAGTTGCGAGTTGAATTTTCGGGCGGTTCCCCCGGTTTGTATTTTAATGGTCGGGCTTCAGGGGTCGGGAAAAACGACAACCTCGGCCAAAATTGCCGCCCGCCTGCAAAACAAACAGCGCAAAAAGGTGCTGCTGGTCTCGCTGGACGTCTATCGTCCGGCCGCACAGGAACAGTTGGCCCAGCTGGGAGCGCAGATTAAGGTTGATGCCCTGCCGATTGTCAAAGGCGAAAAACCGGCCGAAATTACGCGCCGCGCCTTGTCCGAAGGCAAAAAAGGCGGCTATGACGTTATTATACTTGATACGGCCGGTCGCTTGCAGATTGACCGGAACCTGATGGACGAAGCCGCGGAAGTTAAAGAAATCGCCCGGCCTGCGGAAGTTTTGCTGGTTGCCGATGCCATGATCGGGCAGGAAGCCTGCCATGTGGCGGAAGAGTTCAATCGCCAAATCGGCATTACCGGTATTGTCCTGACCCGGATTGACGGTTCGGCGCGCGCCGGCGCTGCTTTGTCAATGAAAATGGTTTCGGGCGTTCCGATTAAATTTTTGGGCACCGGCGAAAAGACAGACGAGATTGAAGAGTTTTACCCCGAGCGCCTGGCCGGAAGGATTTTGGGGCAGGGCGACGTTGTGACGCTGGTTGAAAAGGCCATGGAAAACGTCGACCGTGCCGAGGCCGAAAAAATGGCCGGCAAAATGCTCAAAGGCAAGTTTGATCTGGAAGATATGCTCGGGCAGCTGCGACAGGTTCAGAAATTGGGAAGCATCGGCAATCTGATTGGTATGCTGCCGGGGCTTTCCAAATTCAAAAATCAGATTGAACAGGCCGGCGTCGGCGATAATCTGATTAAGAAACAGGAAGCGATTATCCTTTCCATGACCAGGGGGGAGCGCCGCAATCCTGATATTATCAAGGCTTCGCGCAAAAAAAGGATTGCTGCCGGAGCCGGTGTTGAAGTTCACGAGGTCAACAAACTGCTCAAACAATATGAGCAAATGTCGGCCATGATGAAAAAAATGGGCAGGATGGGCGGTTTGGGTGCCGTGTCCTCGCTTATGAAAAACAATCCGTTCGGCGGAAAATTCCCGGGCGGAATGAGTGGAAAATTCCCGTTCTAGCCAGGAGCGGAATTTTTGAATTTTAATTAACTTAAGGAGAAAATAAATGGCAGTAAGAATCAGACTTTCCCGTGGTGGTTCCAAAAAGCGTCCGTTTTATCGCATTGTGGCCGCTGACCAGAGAGCACCGCGCGATGGCAGATTTATTGAAAGACTTGGCAGCTATAATCCGATGTTGCCGAAAGACCACGCTGACCGCTTGGTCGTTGATGCAGAAAAAGTAAAAAGCTGGATTTCCAAAGGCGCCCAGCCGACCGAAAGACTGCAGAAACTGTTCTCTACTCTGGGGCTCTGCGCTGCTCCGGTTATCAAAGACCAGCCGAAAAAATCTGCTCCCAAAGCCAAAGCTGTTGAGAGAATGAAGGAAAAAGAAGAAAAAGCCAAGGCTGCCGCAGAAGCTGCCAATGTTGACAACGCTGAATCTTCAGCCGAATAATTTGTTTTAATTTCGGTTATTAAAAAGGCCACGAAACCAGAATGAAAAAGACGGAACGCATCTGTTTGGGAATAATCACCGGCGCGCACGGTATCCGCGGAGAAGTCAAAGTCCGCAGTTTTACGGAAAATGACCGCGATATCGGCAGTTATGGGGTTTTGACCGATGAAAAGGGCGCCAAGACTTTTTCGGTTCGGGTGGTTGGCCGTTCCAAGGACGATTTGCGGATTAAGATAGAAGGCTGCGACGACCGCAACCAGGCCGAGGCTCTGAAAGGGACCGGGCTTTATGTTGAACGCTCGGCGCTCCCCGAAACCGCGGAAGAAGAATTTTACCAAACTGACCTGATCGGGCTGGAAGTAAAATCGGAAAGCGGTGCCAAAATCGGCAGGGTGGAGGCGTTTTATAATTTCGGCGCCGGCGACATCATTGAGATAAGAGTCGGACAAAAGCTTGAAATGCTGCCTTTTACCAAAGAATTCGTCCCGGAAATAAATATGAAAGACGGTTATATTATTGTTCGGGAACCCGTTTCGGCTTCAGATGACGGTGACAAGAATGCAGGTTAAGGTTTTAACCATATTTCCGGAGGCCTTTCCCGGTTTTTTGGGATATTCCCTGACCGGACGTGCCTTAAGCGAGGGCATTTGGAGCTTAGACGCCGTCAATATCCGCGATTATGCTTTTGACAAGCACGGATCGGTGGATGATACGCCTTGCGGCGGCGGAGCCGGAATGATTATGCGCCCCGATGTTTTGGGGGCGGCGCTCAAAGCCAATTACCACGGCGGCAGGCTGATTTATATGAGTCCGCGCGGCCGGCAGCTGACCCAGGATCTTGTAAAAGAGTTGAGCGGGGAAGAACGGTTGACGATTATCTGCGGCAGATTTGAAGGCATAGACCAGAGAGTTTTGGATGCATATAATGTCGAGGAAGTGAGCATCGGCGATTACATTTTGACCGGGGGCGAACAGGCGGCGCAGATAATGCTTGACGCGGTGGTCAGATTATTGCCCGGCGTGCTGGGAAACAGCGAGTCGCTGGGAGATGAGAGCTTTGAAAACGGCTTGTTGGAACATCCGCAATATACGCGGCCGATAAGCTGGGAAGGCCGGGAGGTTCCTGAAATTTTGCTAAGCGGCCACCATGCGAATGTTGCCAAATGGCGCTTGGAACAGTCTTTAGCCGTAACCGAAGAGAGACGTCCCGATTTGATGAAAAAATATCTTGATTCTAAACGGGTTTAGGTTTATAGATTAATAAATTTTTGAAAAAGGGTAAAACTTATGAACATCATTGAAAATATTGAAAAAGAGCAAATCAGCAAGCTCATGGAAGGAAAAAACGTTCCGAGTTTTAAGCCGGGTGACACTCTGAAAGTTCACACCAAGGTAAAAGAAGGCGACCGTGAACGTATCCAGGTTTATGAAGGCGTTTGCATTGCTCGCAAAAACGACGGTTTGAATTCTTCTTTCACCGTTCGCAAAATTTCTTTTGGCGAAGGCGTAGAACGCGTGTTCCCGCTGTATTCTCCGAATGTCGCTAAGATTGAAGTCGCCCGTATCGGTAAAGTCCGTCGTGCGAAATTGTACTTCTTGCGCGCTCTGCGCGGCCGTTCGGCTCGTATTGCCGACGATTTGGTTGCCGCTGCCAAAGCTCGCGAAGCCGCAAAAGCCGAAGAAAAATAATTTTTGCTTTGGACAATAAAGAAAAACCTCCCGATGTCGGGAGGTTTTTTGTGTGGTAATTATCGCCGCTCCGGAAAAAACAATGGTCGGGAGGAGGAAACAATCGGCGCTGTCTTCTGCCGATAATTATATTTTTGCAAAAGCGGCCGCCAACTGTTGTCCGGTTCAATTATTAGAGCAGGTTTAAGAGCGGTTTGCCTTTGCAGTTCAAACAACTCTTCCTTGTCGTATTGCGGAGAACAGGGGCCTTTGTTGGGAATAAGCAGCAGACCGGTCAGATAACGGTTGGAAATCATGCCGCGCATCTCTGCTCCCGGCGATTTGGCATACTTCTTTTGCGGATGAACATGAAATTCATAAAACTCATCGGCCGGAATGTCAAAAATTGCCGCCACATCAGAAAAAGCGGTAGAACCGCAGCTGAACGTATCTTTCTCCATAACCTGCCAAAATCGTTCTTCTGACATATCATGAACAATATCTCTTGCAGTATTATAGTGCAGATGAGGATACAAATCAGAATCCGGCAACGCCGAGGAATTATAAATCAACCCTTGTGAAATAATGGACGAGAGGTGATTGCGGCTGGTGCGATGAAGTAGGCGGATACTGCCCGGAGCCAAAGGATAAAATTCTTCCAGACAAGAAGCCACCGGCAGCCCGGTAACCGGATTTTTCTCGGCATATGGGCGGTTTGTCTGAGGATTCAGAAGTTTTCGGTTGTTTTTGCTGTTATCAGTCATGTTGTTCGTGTCAGTTTATAAAGTCGTTATAATAGTATAACGTTTTTTCTCGATGGCTTTCAAGACAAGAAATAATAAAAGATGTTTTTTCTTCTCTCCTTTATATTTTTATTCCTCGTTGTTCTTCGGACTTTTTCCACTCTATTATGCTTGCCTCTATCTGTTGTCGTCATCTTCACGCCGTCGTAGCCTCCTCTTTTTCTGTCATCCCTCATTTTTTCGGCAGAAAAAATGTCAAGGGATCTGCAAATTTTCCCTTTCCTTAGGCACAAACATTCCCTCGCGAATATTTATAAAAAAACTCCGCAAGGCACAATCGTAACCTTGCGGAGCTTCGGAGAAAGAAACCAAATACAGACTTTACGTTATCTGATTTGGTTCGGTTTCTCCCGCCTGAGACTGATAAAATCAGGCGGGGGAAGGGGAGGGCTGGGATTAAAACACCCGGATACAACGCACATGTTTGCTGCCCGATGAAGTTCCTGCCTGGGTTTGAATAAGTCCGGTCGAAAGATCAACGGAAGTGCCGGCTGAACCGGTTGTATTGGAATGATATTGGCCGGTTACCAGTTTTTGGGCGATAGATATTTTTCCGAGTTTAGTATTGAGAACATTAAATTTATCATTGCTGACTCCGTTCCAAAACTCAACGCCCATAGCAATTTGTTCCGGCAAATCCGGCAGCCGCCAAGTTCCCGGATTGGTTCCCAAAACCTCGTAATTGGCGCAATAATGGGTTGCATCGGTGTAGTTCATGTCGCCGGGTTGTTTAAGCGACATAATCAGTCCGTTGTCTTTGCCGGTGCCAACCCAATAAACCAGTCCGATCGGCAATTTGTTGGCATCTTCGGTAATAGTGGCGCTGAAACTTCCGTCACTATAAAAAACATCGCCGACATCAACGGCGCGGCTTTCCGTGGCAATAAGCAAACAGCATAAGACGGAACAGCCGGCAAGAATTTGTTTAAGTGTTAACTTGTTCATCATTGGTCTCCTTGTTAGAATTGCAGGATGCAGCGAAAATGGGCGTTAATTTTGTTGCTGCTGGTATAATTAACATAGTTATTATAACTTTCGCTGATGAGGATGTAGTAATGATTTAGTGTTGAGCCGTTCTTATAATCTGAAATTGTCCAATAGTACGGTTGACGGGTAGAACCGACATATCCCCAGTATGAGTTATGGGTACCGTTCAAATAAGAATAAAAATCAGCGTAATCGTTACTACTATAATGTAATAAATAAGTAGAATTATTAATCGTTCCATAATATTTAGGGGAAGTTGTTAAATCTTTATAATTAGGTGCCCAATAATAAAAAACCTTATTTCCATATTTTAATGGATCAGCATTATAAACCGGTGCTAACTTCTTCTGTAAATCCCAATATTTGGTGTTTAGTTTTCCTTGAGAATATTCATTGCCCATACGCAGCATCTCGGTAACGTTCGGCAACCGCCAATCGCCGACATTGGTGCCTTTGGTTACATATCCGGCACAATAGTCAATCGCTTCCTGTCGGGTGCCGACCATCGGCTGCTCTAAGGACATAATCAGCCCGTGCAGATTTTTTCCGTCCGGCTGTACATAATAAATAATGCCGATAGGCGTTTTGCCCGAGACAGAAGTTAAGGTGCTGGTCGTTCCGTCATGATAAACAACGTCATACAATTTTACGGCTTTGGTAATCTGAAAATCATAGGCCGCCGTATTTTTCAGGCAGAACATTTTGTTGGAATCAAACGGACACTTAACACCGCCTTTGGGACAGTCGGTCGCGGTTTTGTTATAACCGAGCGTGGCGCAGTCCGGCGCTTTGGTACAATTAACATCAACAGCCGAAGCGGTCGCTGTCGAGATTAAAAGCCCCAAACCAGCAACCATTGGGTAAAATATTATGTTATGCATTTTCTTTCTCCTTTCTGGGTTAATAAGCGGTCATATCCGTTCTCCTTCGGCCGGGGCTTCCGGAGAAAAAGCAAAAATAGTCTTTTTTCTCATTTCCTTTCTCCTTATTCGCAATAAATTCGTGTTTCATCATACGGACACTTAATCTGTTCTTTGCCTACACAGGCGCTGACGCTGAAAAAATATCCCAGTTTGTCGCAGTCTGTTTCCGGCCGGGTGCAATAATACCGATACCCGCTTTTGCACGAAATCGGACACTGTGTCATTGAGCAGGTTTCTTCGGTGCAGTTTGTGCCTTCCGGACAGGTATCATAAGCGCAGGCCGACGGACATGATTTGCATTGTTTATACTTGGTGACCATACCGCTGAGACAGGTGCCGGCCGCCGTATCGCCCCCAAATTCGCAATCATCATTGGTATACGGATAATCCGAACAGGGATTTTCCGTAATCTGATAATAGGTGGTGTTGCAGCAAACGCGGCGTGCCGTTTCAATATATCCGGCCGGTATGCTCTTATACGGGTAAGTATTACACCAATACTCGCAGCCGACGTCTTCTTCCAGATTACAAAAAACTTTGCTGTCGTCATACGGACAATGAAGAATATTTCTGGCCGACGAACATTCCGCCGAAATCATTGAATAGCCGAGATCTTCACAGTTGGTGTTAACAACCGTACAGTAGTTTTTGTAGTCGGTTTTGCAGGCATAGGGACAAAAGGTTCCCGAACATTCGTCTTTGGTGCATTCCGAGCCGTCAGGACAAACCGGATTCCCCGGGCAGGCGTTAGGACAGTCTTTACATTTTTTGTACATCGTCGTTTTGTCTTTAAGGCAGGTACCCGCCGAAGCATCGCCGCCAAAATCGCAGTCTTTGTTGCTGTAGGGATAATCAGAACAGGGGTTAATGCTGATTTTATGCATGTCTTTGCCGCAGCAATGGCAAGTGCCGGCCGAAACATAGCCGCTGGGAATTTTTTCGTAATCATAACCCTCGCACAGATTTTTGCAGCAGGTGCCGTCATCGGGAATACAATATACATAGTTCGGATTATCGGGACAGACAATCATGCCCATACCGTCGCAGTTTTGCACCGGCGTATCATAGCCGAGAACCGAACAGTTCAGGGTTTCTACCGGAGTACAAAAATTTTGATACCCGACTTTACATCCGGTCGGGTCGCAGTAGCGCCAGGTACAAGCCTCATATTCGCAAACGGCGCCTTCAGGGCAGGTTTCGTTCTGGCACTTGGCCTCGCAGCGTTTGCACTTGTCGCACTTGGTAACGCCGAAAGAAACGCAGGTCTTGGCATCTGGCGCACATCCGTCCTGACAGTCCCAGTAACCCTCGCAGGAATTGTAACCGTCGGTGGCGGCAA
>UQFU01000073.1 GCA_900540425.1 uncultured Alphaproteobacteria bacterium | reverse complement strand
AACAGGGAATTTCGCAAAAACAGGCCGCCATCAGGCTAAGAAAAAATCCCGGAATCATTGATCGCGCCGAACTTGGCAAATACACATATTTCAGCCTGATAAGAAAAATGCTGATTTTATACAACAAAGACATCAAAATCGAACTCGTTGACCGCGGGTGAATGATGTTCAAATCCCCGGAATGGTTCCGGGGATTTGTAATAATCTTATTTGGGCCAGCCGATGGTTTGAGTAATAACGACTTTTTCTTCGGGCGGAAGTTTCAGAGCCTGCTCAACCGCCTCGCGATCCAGGTATCCGCGGACGACGTTGCTCAATCCTTTAGAAGCGCAATATAATCCGACGTTCTGATAAGCGGAGCCGGCGTGCATGGGCGTATTTTTGCTGTCGCTTCCGGCGAAAATCAGCGTGAGCGGAGCGGTTTTGACAAAGTCTTGTTTGGCCAGCAGCGGGCGCAGGTCTTGTGGGGAAATCTGTTCTAAGCGATTGTCCTTGGCGTTATAAAGCCAAGTGCCGTCGGCTTTGGCGACATAAACTTTCAGGTTTTGCTTGTTCTGCGAAGTGGGAACGGTTCTTTTGTCGCCATGGCTGATACCCCAGGCGCTCCAAAGGATTTCGCTTAAGGTTTGCGCATCAATTTCGCGGGGGGAAAATTCACGTTCGGTTCTTCGGGCGGCGAGCGTTTCCATCAGCGGTTTGCCGCCGCTGATGAGCGGGGCGGGAAGTTTTTGCGTTTCTGCGGCAGAGGCCGGAGCGTTGTTGATGAGTACGCTCAAGGCAAGGACGGCAAAGATGTTTTTGTTCATGACTTATTCCTTTTGTTGTTGACAAGTTTATCATCGAGGCGGATTTCCTTGATGCCGGAAGGGTCCTGATGGATAATGATTTGGGCATCGGGGAATTCTTTTCTCAGTTTGGCGCTGACGGCGTCGCTGTATTCGTGTGCCTGGCAGAGGCTCAGGCTGCCGTCAAGTTCGAGGTGGAATTCGAACATATAAGCGCCGCCGAGGTCATGGGTTCGCAAATCATGCATGCCGCAGACGAAAGGCAGGGCGGTGACGGTTTTTTCCACCCGGCAGCGGATTTCGTCGGGAAGTTCGCGATCAAGCAGCAGGGCAATGGCGTCGCGGGCCAGCAGATAGGCATTGTACAAGAGATATAAGGCAATAAAAATCGCCGTCAACGGATCGAACCATTGAAAATCAAAAAAGCGGACGACAAACAGGCTGAGGATAATGGAGCCGTTGGTAAGGATATCGACGACATAATGGGCGCTGTCGGCAAGAATAGCCTGAGAGTTGGTTTTTTTGGCGACGTAACGCTGAAAGGAAATCAGGATTAGGGTGGCGATAATGCTGATAATCATGACGACCAAACCTAAGCCGGTGTCGGCGACCGGACGCGGCGTAATGAACCGGCTGAAGCCGTCATACATGACAAAAAGGCCCGAACCGGCAATAAAAGCCGCCTGTGTCAAGGTGCTGAGCGCCTCGGCCTTGCCGTATCCGTAGCGGTGTTCACAGCTGGCGGGTTTGGCTGCGTAGCGAATGGCAATCAGAGTGATAAGCGAGCCGAAAATGTCTGACAGACTGTCAATCATTGAAGACAAGACGGCAAGAGAGTCTGTCAGCAAAGCGCCGAAAACCTTAAGCAGGCACAGGCTGACGGCAACGCTGATGCTGGCGATGGCGGCAGTATTTTTGAGGCGGTCGGCGGCAGCTTTAGTCAGAGTATTTGAGGACATTTTTCAGGTTCTCCATATCGGTTGCAGAAATTTCGCAGAATTTGCCTTTAGTATATTTTTCAAAAAGCTGCAAGCGGTTTTCGTTGGGGATGTGTTTAAAGTCATAACTGATGTAGCTGCGGGATTTGTCCTGCCAGCCGCTGACGGTTATTTCATTGTTTCCTTCGGTCAGAAGGCGGAAGGTGAAAGCCGGCTCTTTTGACGGTTGTTCGGCTGAAACCGAGAGGATTTTGCTGTTAAGCATTTTACGTGCCAGGTCGGCAACGGCATAGGGATTGTTCTGATTGTTGAAACTGATGAAACGCCCCAGGCGGAGGTTCCACAGAGTGCTGTAAGTCCAGTCATCGGGATTGACGGACAAGTCGATGAAGTCGGCGGCGATTTGCCATACCTGGAACTGTCCGGCAAAGCGGATGTAGGCGGCACGGGTTCCTCTGCCGATTTCAATGTCATAATGTCCGACTTCAAAGTTTTCGATGTTATCGCCGGCGGCGTTTTGCAGCGTAATCCAAATGCCGGGTGCGTCGGGCTGGTCGGTCGGTTGGAGACCAAAGCGGCTTAAGTATTGTGCTTGTCCGGATTTTTTCTCAAAATAAACAGCTTCCAGCATGGCGCTCAGAAAACTGCGAATGCGATCCTGGAGAACCGGCAGATTGTGTCCTTTGAGTTTCCAGATGCCGTTTTCCTTGTAGAATTCCAGCTTTTGCCGATGGCCGGAGAGGGCGATGGTTTCGACCAGGTTTATCTTTTGCGCCAGGTTCGGAAAAACCGGGCGGTCCAAAAATTCGCCGCTGTTGGTTTTGGCGGTATAGCCGACCGAAAGCAATCCGGCGAACAGGAGGGCCAGAGATCCTAAGGCGACCCATGCCAGCGGGCGGCTGACGGGCTCGCGCCGGTTGGTTTCGCGCGGCGTCGGCCGGCGGCGGATAATGACAAAGATGCTTAATCCAAAAATAATGAGCAGCGGAACGCTGTAGATGTTGACGAATTTGACGATTGTGTCAATTCGGCGGATTTCTGTATCAGTAGCGGCGCGGACGCTGCGAAGTTCGTCGCGCAGGCTATCCAGCTTTTTGCGGATGCCGGCAATCAGGGCCAGTTCGTCAGGGGTGAAATTGGTACGTTGTTCAAAGGTTTTTTTATTCCAGATTTCCTGAATGCCGGCTTTGGCGGTTTCAATATTATCGAGAATTTCCTTTTCTTTGATTTTGAAGTTGCGGAGGCCGGTTTTGCGGATTTGTTCAACGTTGTCAAAGGCGCGAATCCGTCCGCTGCGCCCGCGAAGGCTGGAGAGGATATTTTTGCCTTCCAACGTTTCCAAAGCGTTAAGAACAAAATTGGCATTGTCTAAAATCGGAATAAAATAATCTTTTCCGGCCAGGTTGAGCGGGTGCCCCCAGGCATTATCGTACAGCATGTCGGTATCGCCGATGACTATGACGTCAAATGCCTTGTCCGCTTCTTTTCCGGTAAGACGGGCAGCGACGATTTTGTGAAATTTGTCGGCCTTGAAGTTGCGGAGAATATCTGCAGGGTTGACATTGTCTCGTACCAGTTCGGCGTTCATGACCGATGAGTTGAAACCGGCGGTTATCAGCGGCATAAACCGGACTTTGTCTTCCTGTGCCAGATCGGGTTCGATGACGGTGGCTGACGAAAAAAGGATTTTTCTTAAATTTCGGGTAGAGGGGTCGACCGGATTAAAGTTTTTTTCTTTGAGCAAAAACTGAATGACGTCTTGGGTGAAGTTGGTGTTTTTGCTGTAATCGCTTGAGGCGTCAACGGTAAGAGAGTTTTCAAGGTCGGCAACGACGGCCTGCGGGTAATAGCGGAAGCCCCAGGCTTTGTCCAACCCCCGGAGGGCGGAGGCTTTGAAACGAATGGCCGATGGAGCGAAGTTGCGGACGGCTTCGGCGGCGATGTCCACAAAGAGCAGGATTTTTCCGCCTTTATAGCTGTAGTCGATGATTGCTTGGGCAAATTCGGGGCTGAGGTCGGTCGGGTGGACAATCATCAGGACGTCAAAATTTTCTTTTTGCAGTTGTTCCGGTTGGGTGATTTCGGTCGTGTTGTAAAACTTATCCAGCTGGTTCATAATTTCCCAGCGCGGGGTTATTACGTTTTCAATAGTTTTGCTGTTTAGCGGCAGGGAACTGATAAGCCCGAGTTTGCCTTTGGTTCCGTTGAGCAGGTAGACGGCTTCGGTCAGGTCCTGTTCGATGAAGTCCTGGCGGTCGAGGGTGAAAAACGGGATAATCTGCCGGTTGTCGATGCTGTCGTTTAGGATCATGCCAAAGAAGGCGGCCTGGGATTTGTCAATGACGGGGAGCGGCTGCAAGCCCATGGAGAGGGCATAGTCTTCTTCGCGGCTGAGCGGTTCGGGATAGAAGATGCGGTAGTCAAACCGCCCGTCGGAAATTTTGCTGTATTGTTCCATCAGCAGGCGGAGTTTGTCAAAATACAGCCGGAATTCGGGATTGCGCTGTCCGAGGATTTTGGAATAGTAAAGTTTGGCGGTTACCGGCTGCGGCAGGTTTTTCAGGATTGTCCGGGTGGCCGGCGAAAGTGAAAAGATTTTTTCTTCGGTAACGTCATATTGAATATTACGCAGAAAACTGTTAGCCAGCAGGTTGAGGCCGATAAAGCCGAGCAGCAAAACGATAAAAGCGGCAATGCAGCGGCGGCGGGAGGACGATTGCAGAAGCCGCGAAGTTCCCGAAGTTTTGAAGCTGACAATGATTTCGGAAGTGAAATTGAACAGCAGTATCAGGCTGGCAAAAAAGACCAGGTCGCGCAGTTCCAACAGCCCGCGGGAGATGGTGTCAAAATGGGTGATGAAGCTGAAGGAGGCAACCAGATCGACGATTGAAAGCGGCATAAACAGCCGGAAAAACGACAGGACATATTCCAATGAACTAAGGAAAAAGACCAGATTGGTAATCACGGCCAGCACCAGGGCGATGACCTGGTTTTTGGTCAGGGCCGACATGGTTTGGGAAACGGCGAGCATGCAGCCGGCCAGCAGAAAGCTTCCGGCATAGCTCAGGGCAATGACGGCGTTGTCGGGCTGACCGAGAAGGTTGACGGTCAGCCAAAAAGGAAAGGTCAGAATCAGGGCCAAGGCGCAGAACAGCCATGAGGCAAAAAATTTTCCCCAAACCAAAGCGGCGGCAGAAACCGGCATGGTCATAATCTGAATGATGGTTTTGGAGCGGAATTCTTCGGCCCACAGACGCATGGAAATGCCGGGAATGAACAAAAGGTAAAGCCAGGGCTGAAAACCGAACATCGGCAGAAGGTCGGCGCGCCCGCGTTCAAAAAAATGCCCGAAATAAACGGCGAAAGACCCGTTTAAAACCAAAAAAGATATCAGGTACACGTAGGCCAAAGGGGAAATGAAGTATCTTTTCAGTTCGTTTTTGGTGACAATCCATAAGTTTTTCATGCTTCCTCGCTTTGCGTGGTCAGTTTTTTGAAGGCGTTTTCCAGGGTTCGGCTGCGGGTTTGTTTCAGAATGCCGGTCAGCGTACCGTCGGCCATTATGCGGCCGCGGCTGATGAGGATAATCCGGGTGGCGATGGTTTCCGCTTCTTCCAGCAAATGGGTGGAAATCAAGATGGTTTTGTGTTTTCCCATGCGGGTGATCAGTTCGCGGATATGGGTTTTTTGATTGGGGTCGAGGCCGTCGGTCGGTTCGTCGAGGAGCAGTATGGGCGGATTGCTTAAGATACTTTGGGCAAATCCGACGCGCCGCTGGTATCCTTTGGAGAGGGTTTCAATCCGTTGGGCGGTGATGTTTTCGATTTTTGCGGCGGTGCAGACTTCCCGCAGGCGGGCGGCTTTTTCTTTTCCGCCAAGGCCGCGCAGTTCGGCCATATAGCCGAGAAAAGAGCGGACGCTCATATCTGGATAAAGGGGAGAACCTTCGCTTAGAAAGCCGATGTCTTTTTTGGCGGCCAGGGGCGTTTCGCGAATGTTGCTGCCGAGAACGCAGATATCGCCGCAGGTTGGCGCCAGGTAACCGGTAATCATGTTCATCAGGGTCGATTTTCCGGCGCCGTTCGGGCCGAGAAGAGCAATGATTTCTCCTTCCCGGGCGGCAAAAGAAAGGTTGTCAACGGCCGTGAGGCTGCCGAAACATTTGGTCAAATTGCGGACTTCTAATGTCGGTTTCATGTTCTTTTTCCCATAATCTGAAACAGGCTGGAGTATAAAGCCTAAAGTTAAATATATGGTGAATCTTTAAAGAAACAATTTATTTGTTCATTTCGTAGAGGACGATTGCCGCGGCGGTGGAGACGTTCAGGCTTTCAACCTTTTCGGAAATCGGCAGCCGGACGGTTATGTCGCAGGATTCCTCGACCAGACGGCGCATTCCTTTGCCTTCGGAACCCATAATGATGGCATTTTTGCCGCCTTTTTTGAGTTCAGAAACGGCCGTGCGGGCGTGTCCGTCCATGCCGATGGTCCAAAAGCCGGCGTTTTTGAGCTGTTCAACGGTACGGGAAAGGTTGGTGACCCGGCAGATCGGCAGGTGTTCGATCATGCCGGCGGAGGCTTTGGCCATGGCACCGTTTTCGGCCGGCGAGTTTTTATCCTGCATGATTAGAGCCAGGGCGTCAAAGGCAACGCATGAGCGGATGATGGCACCGATATTCTGCGGGTCGGTTACCTGGTCTAAAATCAGGAGGCGGCAGTTTTCTCTGGCGGCGGCGAGATCGCATATTTCTTCAATCGAATATTCCGGCAGCGGCTGGACGCGGGCGGCAATTCCCTGATGGACGGCATCGCGGGGGAGCAGGCGTTCGATTTCTTTCCGGTCTGCGGTTTTGACGATTTCAGGACTGCGCCGGGCTTTGGCACAGGCGTTTTTCAGTTCTTCGGTGTTTTCTTTAGTGCAAAAAATGCTGTTGATTATACGCTGCGGATTGGCGATGGCCGCTATGACCGGGTGCCGGCCGTAGAGAAATGCGGCAGCGGTGTTTTCGGTTGGAAAGTTGCGGTTTTTGCTCATGATTCCTCCTTATAAAATACGTCTTAAAACGCCGTTTTCGCGGTCGAGAAGTTTTTGGGCTTCTTCAACGCCGGCATTTTTGGCCGCCATGATACAGGCCAGTTTAACGTTATTGCCGCTGTTTTCAAGGTATTTTTGGGCTTCGGCAGGGGAGATGCCGGTAATTTCGCCAATAATCCGGCAGGCGCGGTCATGCAGTTTCCTGTTGGTGACACGGACGTCAATCATATAGTTTTTGTAAGTTTTTCCGCAGCGAATCATGGCGCCGGTGGTGAGCATGTTTAATATCATTTTCTGGGCAGTACCAGATTTCAGCCGGGACGATCCGGCAATCACTTCCGGGCCGACTTCGGGGCAGATGAAAATATCGGCATATTGCCGGAAAGCGGCGCGGGGATTGGTGGCAACGGCGATGGTTTGCACTCCCCGGCGGCGGGCCTGTTCCAGAACGGCATTGATATAGCATGCGTTGCCGCTGGCAGAAATGCCGACGACAATGTCCGCGGCTGTCGGAGAAAAGGCGGCAATATCCTGCCGGGCAAAATCGGCGTTGTCTTCGGCGTTTTCGACTGCTTGCCGGACGGCTCCGGTATCGACCTGAAATCTGGGACTGTTTCCCGGAGGCTGGGCCTGCCGCCGGCGATAAATGCCTGAACCAGTTCCGGGGCGGTGCCGAAAGTCGGCGGACATTCGGAAGCGTCAAGAATTCCAATCCGTCCGCTGGTTCCGGCGCCGAAATATCCGAGGCGTCCGCCTTTTTGAAAAGCCGCGGAGATCAGTTCGACGGCGCGACCGATGTTTTCGGTTTCGGCGGCGACGGCAGTCGCCACTTTTTGGTCTTCGCGGTTAATCAGTTCGACAATTTGCCGGCCGCTCAGCAGGTCGATATCCGTACTGGCGGGGTTGCTTTGTTCAGTTAAAATTTGTTCTGACATTCTGTTTATCCAATTTGTTGATAAAATGAAGATATTTTAAATAAATTAAGAAATCTATAAAAAATGTGTTGACATTCGAGCAAAAATGCTATTATTTGCGATGTAGTGTATTACCAAGGATGAAAAATCCTCACAGCCCTGATTTGTCTATAATGGAGGGGTGGCAGAGCGGTCAAATGCAACGGACTGTAAATCCGTCGACTTTCGTCTACGAAGGTTCGAATCCTTCCCCCTCCACCATTAAAATCATGGTTTGCTCTCGAAAGAGGTTGATTAAGCGGGTGTAGCTCAATGGTAGAGCAGAAGCCTTCCAAGCTTATGACGGGGGTTCGATTCCCCTCACCCGCTCCATTGTTCTTCCTGTTCGAGAATTCGTCTTAACAACTTAAACATTAGGATATTAACAATGGCAAAAGAGAAGTTTGAGCGGACAAAGCCGCACTGCAATATCGGAACAATC
>UQFU01000072.1 GCA_900540425.1 uncultured Alphaproteobacteria bacterium | reverse complement strand
TTGAAGACGACTTTCAGGTCGTTGCCTTGCAGCAGGTTAACGCCTTTGTAGCTGGAATCGTTGGCAACCTTGTCAATCTGATCCAGAATGCTGTCAAACTGTGCGGCAAGTTTCTTGCGGGAAGCTTCTGCCGTATCATTGGTTCCGGCCGCCGGTGTCGAAGCTGCTTTCCCTATGGTTACTTTACCGTCTGTACCAAGATTGGTTCCTTCAACTTTGGTGATTTCAACCTTGTAGCCTTCGTTGGCCTTGATTACCAAATTACCTTCGGCATCAACGGTTGCTGATGCAATCGCTGCTGTGTCTGCAGCTTTAATCTTGCTTCCGATTTCGCTTTGGACAGTCGTGGCGGAACTTTGTGCGGTCATGGTAGCAACTTTAGTCGAAACGGCGCCGTCCGGACCGGTAATCGTCAGGGTAATTTTATCTGTAGTGTCAAGCTTGTTCAAAGTCTTGTCCACCGTAGCGGTGCCTTCCACAGTAGCCTCAACGGCTTCGTCGCGTGCAGAATTGGCAATAGCCTTGGCTTGGGAAGCAAATTCCGTAATTGTGGAAATACCTTCGTCAGCCGCCTTAATCGTCTGGATCGCCTGACCCATGCTGTCTAACAGGGCGCTCAGGTCGCTCGCGCGGTTCGTCAATGACTGCGCCGCATAATACGACGACGGGTTGTCAATCGCCGAGTTTACTTTTTTACCTGTGGAAAGCCGTTCCTGGGTGGTGTCCATCAGCGACTGTGTCTGCTGTAAGGATAGCAAGTTGGAACGCATGCTTGCCGTTAATGAAATATCTGCCATTGTTTTTCTCCTGATACTGGGAACACATAGTGTTTTACGTTAAAATATGTGATTGTTTTCTAACAATACGAAACTTCTCTAATCTTTAACAATTTGACCGGCAAATGTGTTGTCAGACCAAAAATTTATCGTGCCTGCAGTATAAAAATTATCCCTGAATAAAAGGTTAATGTTTTTTACCGCCAATTTTGTCTTAAAATCCGATAACCTGCGTAAATCAGTCGGTTATCAAAAAATAAACGCATTTGTTGCGAAAAAATTTTTTTTATGTCTGCTCTTTTTATATTTTACAAAAAAAACCTCCCGAACAGGGAGGTTTTCATAATGGAATTATTTCTTTTCCTTGCCGTCCATCGGCTTGGGAGCCTTGTCCGTCTTGTCTTCGTCAATAGCCTTGGCGATTCCTTCGGGTTCGGCTTTTTTCTTAACTTCCACAATTTCTTTGATGCCGGAGTTCTCTTCAACCTTGAGAACATCTCCGCAAATGCTCAGGTCAAGAGCTTCCAGAGCTGTCTCAATCGGAATGAACAAATCCGGTCCGTCTTCGGCCTTCTTGCCGGAATGGGCAATGCCGACAATATTGCCTTTCTTGTCAACCAGGGCGCCGCCGAGCGTAACGTCCTGAACCGAGGTGCTGACCAGAATTTCCGCACCGCGTTCCGGCGAATAACGATAACCGGTGACTTTTCCGTTGCTGTCAAGATAACCTTCAACGTCTCCTTCCAAGTCGCTGACGCCCAAAGTCATATAAATATCTTTGTTGACTTCCGGCAGTCCGGTCGAAAGCGGCAGCGGACGGACGTCGTCAATTTTCTCGTCAAGCAGCAGCAGGGCAACGTTCTTGTTGGGGTTGACCCTGACGGCATTGGCCGTTGTTTCTTTGCCGTTAATCATTTTGACCTTAAAACTGTTTTTCTCTTTATTCAAAAGGTCGGCCGAGGTCAAAACAAACTGATCCGACAGCAGCAGTCCGGCGCCTTTTTTGCCGTCGGCGTTTTCAATGCCGAGCACGGCTTTGCGCAAACGGTAAATGTTTTCGGCATTCATCCGTGTATAAGGCTGCTGAGCCATGATACACAGCTTGTTTTTGCCCTCAAAGGCGGATTTTGAAGCTGTTTCCCGATTCTGCACCGTAATTTCCGAGGCCTCTTCCGTCAACGGGACTTCTACCCAGTAATCCTCATTGCCTTTGGTCTTGGTGATGTTGGTCAGCGAACTGGTAACTTCCGTGCCGCCGCGCTGTTCAATGGCGCTGCCCAGAGCTTCAAATCCGCTTTTTTCTTCCAACTGCAAATCGTCGCGGTCTTCAAGGTCGATATAAATATCGCGGGAAGTGTCAAGCTCATAAACTTCGTCGACAGGCACTTCTTCTTCAATGATCTCGTAACGGTCATTGCAGCGGCGTTCGCGGCAGACTTCGCGGACTTTGGTGCGGTAATCGTGGCCGCGGCGGACGTCGGCGCTGTTGCGGTACTTGCGGGAAACGCACGGGCTGTCATATTCGATATAGTCGTTTTCCAAACGCAGCAGGTCGTCTTTGAACTGGCATTGGAAAGTGTCGGCAGCCTTTTCGCCTTTGTCAAAACAGCGTTGCTGCTTCATCAGCTGTTCGGGGCTGACGCGCTTGAGCATCTGTTTCTCAAATCCCTGATCATAAGTCAGGTTATTCAGGGCTTCGGCGAAAGCGCGTTCAACCAGCAGTGTTTCGCCGTTCGGTTCGCCGCTGTTGACTTCGCCGTAACCGGTTGTTGTGCCTTTCCAGTAAACATGCTGCTTGCACAAATCCATCAGGCGCCAGGTAACGGTAATTTCGGAAGTTCCGGTCCGCAGTTTTTTCTTTTTGGCCTGGCTCCAGTCATATTCGTCGCAAATGTTCATAAAGTAATCGGTGATTTCGGCCGTCAAAATATATTCCGGCGTCTTAATCTTGTCAGATTTCCGGAAATTGGCGTCATTGCGGTCAACCACTACCGGATAAACCGGATTCATATTGTCAAAGAAAATATCGAAGAAACGCATGTCTTTTTCCATTGCACGCCCTTCGTTAAGGAAAACGTTTTTGCTTTCGCGGCGGCAGCCGAAAATCCGAAACCGGTAATTGCCGAGTTTTTCTTTGCCAAAGTTCTGATTGGCGTTCTGCAGGCGGAAATCGACATAAGCCAGCTGCAGCGAAGCAAAATCGTCGCGCAGATGATGCAGCTGTTCATAAACGTCAACAGCCTGGTCATCGGCATAATAAACTTTTTCGGTGTAGCGGCGATTGACAACCTGAGCATTTTGGCGGGAGATCGGGGCAACGCGTTTGGAGACTTTGCGGCGAACCACAATCTGTTCGGGCTCAAGAGCGGGAGCTTCCGCAATAACGGTTTGTCTGCGGTTGACATAAGCCTGGCGGCGGACGGTCTTAACCGGTTCGGCCTCGGGTTCAATCCTCCGGGAGACTTTTTGACGAGCCTTTTTCTGTTGAACCGGCTGTTCTTTGACGTTCTGTTTTTTTGCCGAACCGTCATTCACGCCGCAAATGCACGGAAAAACGCCGAGCGTATTGTCCGGGTTTTCGCACATGCAAGGCAGTACGTCCGGGCTGCGGTAAGAACACGACACCACGAGAGCGGCAGCGGCCAGTAACTTTAAGGGTTTGTTAATTCTCATTTTTTGTCTCCTAAATGCTCTTTTGCGGCAGGGCGCGCCGATACGATAACGCCTCTGCCACGTGCATATTACTAACTTTTATTTTATTTTGCAAGTCTGCAATCGTTCTTGCAAGCCGGATTGTGCGGTGATATGCCCGGGCCGAAAGCTGATTTTTTTCGGCAAAGGCAATCAGCAGCTTTTGGGCGTCGTCGTCAAGCTCGGCCAAGCGCTCCAAAGCCGCGCCTTTCAGCTCGGAATTGGTATTGAGTTCCGGCAATCCCGCGGCAATAAAACGCTGTTTTTGGATTTTTCTGGCCGCGAGAACCCGTCTGCGGATATCTTCGGAGCTTTCGCCTTTTTTGACGTCTGCCAAATCCCAGGGGCTGACGGCCGGAACCTCGATTTGAATGTCGATTCGGTCCAGGAGCGGGCCGGAAATCTTGGCTTGGTATTCCAAGGCGCAAAGCGGAGCCCGGGCACATTCGAGATGCGGATTGCCCAAATGTCCGCAGCGGCAGGGGTTCATAGCGGCAATCAGCTGAAATTTGGCCGGATAAGATGTATGAGCGTTGACGCGGGAAATTGTTACGGTTCCGTTTTCAAGCGGCTGCCGCAGTGCTTCAAGTGTCGGGCGGTTGAATTCCGGCAGTTCGTCCAGAAATAAGACGCCGTTATTGGCCAGCGAGATTTCTCCCGGCTGTCCCTTGCGGCCTCCGCCGACCAGCGCCGGGGTAGAAGCGGTGTGATGCGGATCGCGGAACGGGCGTTCAAAACTGATTTTGCCGTCTTTGAGCGCTCCGGCAATCGAGTGTATCATACTGGTTTCCAGCGCTTCTTCCGGTGTAAGCGGCGGCAAAATGGACGGCAGCCGGGCTGCCAGCATTGACTTTCCCGACCCCGGAGGGCCGATCATCAACAGGTTGTGTCCGCCGGCTGCGGCCACTTCCAAAGCACGTTTGGCGCTTTCCTGACCTTTGACGTCGCTCATGTCCAATAGATTTTCTGAGGCTTCGGCTTGCCGGCGTGTCGGAGCGGCAATCGTTTGAGTGCCCTTAAAATGGTTAATCAACGCCAGCAGGCTGTCGGCGGCAATAATGTCTTTAAGCCCCGACCACGAGGCTTCGCTGCCGCTGTCGGCCGGGCAAATCAGCCCTTTGTCGCGGGTGTTGGCATGAATGGCTGCCGGCAGGACGCCGTTGACGGCAATAACCGAACCGTCCAGCCCCAGTTCCCCAAGGGCGATGTAATCAGCCAGAACTTCGTTGGGAATGACACCCATAACCGCCAGCAGTCCCAATGCGACCGGCAGGTCAAAATGCGACCCTTCCTTAAACAAATCGGCGGGAGAAAGGTTGATGGTAATCCGCTTGGCCGGCAAAGACAGCCCCAAAGACTGCAGGGCAGCCCGCACACGTTCTTTGCTTTCGGCAATCGCCTTGTCCGGCAGGCCGACAATCGTAAATGCCGGCAACCCGGAAGAAACCTGTACCTGCAGGTCAACGTCAAGGATTTCCAAACCGTTAAAAGTGATTGTGTTGACCCGCGCCAGCATCAGACACCTACCAGCGCGGAGTTACTTCGCCGCCTCTCCAGCGTCTGGTCGGATAGGTGTCGGTTTTCAAAAAATCATAATCAGCGGTTTTGTAAGGGATTTCGCGCAAGCGAACATAGCCGCGTTTTTCAAATTGCTGGGCGCAGAATTCGGCGGGATTGCGTTCCGAAGTGTAACAATAGGCCAAAACTCTGCTGTTCAGATCCTGCAAAACAATCACATTGTCGTCGTTGATATACGACGGATGTTGTTCCAGCACACATTTCGGCTCCGGCGTGTAGCAGCGGTCGCAGGTAATTTCGTTAAACTTGGCACACCCGCCGGCCGCCGACGCCAATAACAGCAAACAAACCGTTTTAAACTTGTTAAACATAGGCTTAACCCTTTTATTCCCCCACTTTTCAGTCAGAATAGAATAAAAAGAGTTAATATTCCATAAAAGCAAGATTCTTTCTTATGTCTGTGGATAATTTTTTTGCCGCGGAACTCAAGAAAAAGCTTGCAAAATTATTGTTTTGGGGTATATTGCACCACGTCCCTTGCCGGAGGTCTGTCTCCGGCTATACAAGAACCCGCCCGCATTACGGGCATTTGTTGAGAATCCATAAGGAGATTTTATACTATGGCATTTTATGAAAGCGTGCTGATTGCACGTCAGGATCTTGGTGCCTCTCAGGTCAGCAGCCTGGTTTCCGATTTGAGCGAAACCCTCAAGGCTAACGGCGGCGAGGTCGTAAGAGTAGATAACTGGGGGCTCAAAAACCTGGCTTATCGCATTAAGAAAAACCGCAAAGGTCATTATGTTGTGTTGAATATTTCTGCTCCGGCAGCCGCTATTTCCGAATATGAGCGGATTATGCGCTTCAACGAGGACGTTATTCGTTATATGACTGTAAAAGTAGATGAATTGAGCAGCGCCGAAACCGCCGCCGGTTCTGAAGAAGCAGTTGAAGAATAGGAGAAACATAATGGCTAAACAAGTATTCTTTAGAAGAAAAAAAGCATGTCCTTTTTCCGGCGAAGATGGATTGAAAATTGACTATAAGGATGTAAAACTGCTTTCTCGCTATATTTCCGAGAAGGGCAAAATCATCCCCAGCCGTATCACCGCAGTTTCTGCCAAAAAGCAGAGAGAACTGGCCCGCGCCATCAAACGCGCCCGCTATTTGGCTCTTCTGCCGTTTGTTGCAGACTAGGAAAGGGAGAAAATAGATGAAAGTTATTCTTCTTGAACATGTTGATAAATTGGGAAAATTGGGCGAACAGGTAACTGTTAAGAACGGCTATGCCCGCAACTACCTGCTGCCTTGCAAAAAGGCTCTCCGCGCAACTCCTGAAAATGTTGCTTATTATGAAAAGCAAAAAGCCGAATTGGAAGCACACAACAAAGTATTGTTTGAAGAAGCTTCCAAAATTGCCGAATCCCTGAAGGGTTACAGCGCAGTCCTGATCCGTCAGGCTGCTGAAACCGGACAGTTGTATGGTTCTGTTACCATTCGTGACATTGCCGCCGCTGTTAAGGAAGCCGGCTTTGGCGTAGAACGCCGCCAGGTATTTCTGGAAAAGCCGATTAAAGACTTGGGCGTTTATGAAGTAAAACTCAATCTGCACCCGGAAGTTACCCAGACTATTTTGGTTAACGTTGCCCGTACGGATGATGACGCCAAAAAACAGGCTAAGGCTTTTAATAAGGAATAAGCCGCTTCAAAGGCAAATAAAAATCCCCTCGAATTGAGGGGATTTTTTTATTGGTGTTTTTCAACAGCAACTGCAACTTCCGACATTAAAGGTACCGCTGGGACATGAAGTCTGGCTGACTGCCTGATCACAACTCATATACCCATCATAATGAACTGTACCGCAGGCATAACCGGGTTGCGTAGATAGTGATTTGGTTGTACTTCCGCACCGGCATTCTTCAGAAGTGGATGTTTGGGTAACAATCCAATATTTTCCTTGAATGCTTCCGCCGTTGCCGCATCCGGCAGCACGCCCCGGCAATGTTGCGTAACGGGAGCCTGAGCAGTTATTTCCAGACGAACCGCTGCTTCCACTACCGGATGATCCGCCTCCGGAAGAAGAGGAGCCTCCGCCCCCTCCGCCGCCACCGGAGGACGATGTTGAGGGCGGAGAAGGAGGCGGAGGGCATGCGGTGCAGCAGGTGCGTGTTCCGCCGCAGCCGTCGGAACAGGAAGTTGTGCACGAACATCCGGTCTCGCTGCTTTTGGGCGAGCATAAACATTGCGTGTATTTCTGGGTCGAAGAACCGTCGTCGGAGCAGGAACGCCCAGCCACATAATATTGTCCGGAGCAGTTTGAGGACGTATAGCGGAATTCGCTGTTGCACACGCACTTGCTGTAATACGGATAATTGTTGGGGCATTGATTGTAAAGATGCTTGTCTGCCGGACAGGATTGGGCCGCATAGCCGTTCTCCAAACACCAGCGTACCGGATTACAGTCCAGATAATGGACATCAATATCGCAGGTCTCGTCCAGAGCATAGTATTTGGGGCATTGTGCTGAGGTATAATATTTGAATTGGCTGTTTTGCTCCATACAGAGCTTTTCGTCGCGGTTCAGGTCAGATTCTCCGTCACCCTTAAAATCCAGTCCGGCGTTTTGCCAGTCGGGCAGGAAAGTTGTTTTGGCCGCGGCCATATCGCAATAAACGCAGGCAATGCCGGCTGTGGCTGCCCATAAAAAGAACTTATGCATGACTTAGTCCTCCCAATAATACTTTTTTCTCTACACTATAACCTATAGTATATCATTGGAAAGTACAAAAGTAAACAAAAATGATTATAATACTCTAATATTTTGTCTAAACAACGGGCAAATTAAAAATTTAATCTTTCACGACAAAACTTTTTCCGTCATGTCAACAGGAATAAAATACATACGAACAGTAGCTCTTTCCACAAAATGGGTTAGGTTTATCTTACGGATAAGAACAGCCGCTGGCCGGATACGGACAAAACGTTCCCGGGCTGTCATTGCTGTGTGTAGAGGCATCGCCAGGATTGGCTTGGCATTCTTCCAAAGTTTCATAACAACGGCTGGTTCGATAACCGCCTTGTTTACAGGTATACATAACTTCGCCGGTGTCTGCATTAGAACAGGTCTGGTCAGCATCTTCCATCCAACTGTACATGCCCTCACGTCCGCAGTTGCCGGCATTGCTGAGCCAACAATGATGATTTCCTTTAAAAACTCGGGAAGTCCAAATATATCGCGGAGAAGATGCTCCGCCGCCGCCGGAGGAAGAGCCGGAAGAACTTGAAGAAGAGGAGCCCGAACTCCCGGAACCAGAAGAAGAACTCGAACCGGAGGAC
>UQFU01000071.1 GCA_900540425.1 uncultured Alphaproteobacteria bacterium | reverse complement strand
CTTTTTAATCAGAAACCTAAAGGGAGTTTAGAACATGATATTAATCCAGAATATTAAAAACAAAACCTTTCGCAGGGCAATCGGCATTGAGTTTGCCAGATTGCTCAAATATTATAATGTATAATAATTCGGCCGGGGAGTTTTATTCTCCCCGGCAATAAACATAATCATTCTTCGGGATATTTGTTTTTAATATCCTGCCATTTTTCAATAATATCTATCAACTCATACGGCAAATCTCCGCCGCTCTGCAAAACCATGTCAAAAGCCTTAAGCATGGCATCAAGCTGGTCTCCGACCGGCAAAGTTTGTTCATAGGCTTTGGCGCGTTTTTCGCGATAAGTCATTTTTCTGCGTGGCATTTCTTTCTCCTTATTTAATCATTTTGCCGACATCGCCGAGCATATCAAATCCCTGCCGGTATGTTTTCGAGCGATAATCGCGATCAATTTTTTTGATGTTATTCTTATACTTGTCCGTTTCATAACGAATATCATCATAGGCATTATTAATATCGCGGTTTTGAACCGCCAGCGCCGACCCGCCCGAAGAAACCCCCGATGCCCCGAGTTTGGCTCTGCGCGTTGCCAGCTGCTGTTCAAGCAAATTTTTGCGTTTTTGCGTGGTTTGCACATAATTTTGATACAGGTTATGTTTTTGCTGTTTGGCATCGCGGCGGTCGTCCAAAATATTCAGGGCAGAACCGCCGAAGTCGCTGACAGCTCCGGTAATATTTCCCATATTTTTCTCCTTATGATTTAACTTTAACTTCTATAACAGCCGAAAGAAGCGTAAACGGAACCGGTACCGAACTGCGTATGCTCCAAATCGGCCGTTCCATATCTTTAATCCACCCCAGAGAGCGCAATTCGACATCGCCGTCATAACTAATTGCCGGCGCATCCAACAACTGGTCGCGGTACATTTTTTTAAGCGGCACTTCAAAATAACCGCCGCCGATATTTATGCGAAAGGAGCGGCTGCGGATAATCCGAAACAAGCCCTGGACAACCCGCAGAGCCTTGGGCGGCCACGGGCGGGCGCTTTCCTGCATAAACGGCAAAGGTTCGATAATATGCTCATAGGGATAACCGACAATAATTTCCGAGGCGGCTTCGTCTAAATCAATGGCCGAATTTTTCACTTCGTATAATCCGATCGTAAAATTATCAGCCACAACGGAAACTTCGCTTCCGTTATAAATATCCAATCCGTCCCAATGTTTTTTCGGCGTTTCTGAAGTCAGGCGCGTGCTGCAGTCAACCCACCAGTCGTCTTCCATTTTTTCAATGAACCATCCGTTTTTCCGGCTGACGCAGAAGTAAATGTCATCTCCGATTGCCGCAACAGAACGAAAACTGCCGTCGGTTTTGAGTTTGCTCCAGGCATTGACCTGTTCGGTACGGTATGTGGTCAGGCAGGAAACGCTCCCGTCGCCGAGAACCACGTATAAGACGCTGTCGTCGGAATGATAGATGCAGTCACGCGGATTTTTGATAATCTCACTAGACAAAAGAGTCAAATCTTTAGCCTGATAGGCTTGCTCGACATCGGCAAACAAAAATTCGCGAATCTGCCGGCCGCCCGATGATACGAACAAAGTCGCCCCGTCAACGTTCTGCGGCGGCACATAGCAGCCCGTATACATGCCAACCTTGGTCTGGCGGCTGAGCTGGATACTTTCGGGGGTCAGCGGCTGGCCGGTTACCATCCATTCCGCTCCGGTCGTAAAAACCAGTAAGTGGCGAGCGGAAACAACGGCCTTAATCGCATTAACCTGATCGGAAAGAATCGCAAACTCAATTGCTTCGTCATCCAGCCCCTCGCCCAAATCAAAATTAAACAAGTCGGAAGACTTTGACAGCCACAGGCGGTTGGGCAGACTTTTAGAACCGCCGATGACCATGCGGTCCTGGTGGAAGGTTACCGAATTTGGCCAACCGCGCCGGTTGGAAAACGAGCTTTCTTCCCAATCGGCAGTTTGATTGGCATTATTCAGGTTTTTGCCGGTTTCGCCGGTCAGCTGTTTGGCATTGACATAAGCGGTAATTTTGACTTCGCCTTCATTAATCCGAATCCGGCTGCCGACATAATCCGGCGAAAAAATATCATTGTCCGCGGTCAGGGTAATGGTTCCGCCGGTACCGCTGGGGCGCAGGTTTTCTTTCTTTTGAAAAAAATTATAATACGGACAATAGACCATGCCGTCTTTGGCATAATATTCCCAATCCTCCACTTTCCAGACCTCGCCGTCATAACGGCTGATTTGTTTGGGGGCGACATCGGGATGCACGACCAAAAGCGTATCGGCACTTTGCGTCCAACTAATGCTATCAAGCTGCGCAAGCGTCCACGGCGTTTCCAATTCGGAGATGAAAACATTATCCCGGTAAATCCGCAGCTTTTGGTTCAGAAAACACAACAGATAGGTTTGTTCGGTATTGAATTCAAACGGCAAAAGACGGGCGGCGCCGGAAATCTTGTCAATACACCGCAGCCCGCGCCGGCGGGAAATGCCTCCGGTCGGGTGGATAATTACATTTTCGAGAGTGCGGGCGCCATTCTCAAAAATCCCCAAATCGCCGCGTCCGTAAATCAACGGCGAAACCTGGCCGGCGGTAAAATTGGTTTTGACGGAAACATTATTGCTCATTGGCGCGCCTCAATCAGGCTAAAGTCTTCAAACTTAAGCGGCGTTGCCTGTTGGGCGTCAATCAACCGGGCCTGTTTCAGAACATCTTCGGCTTTTTTTTGCAAAAACTCCGCCCGGGACGTACTTTCGGTCAGCGGCAGGCAAAATTCAAAGGCCAGAGCTGCAACCAGGGCCTCATTAAAAAAGGTCGGGAAAATACTTTCGTCAACCCGGCAGATATAGGTAATAATCAGTTCTTCGCTATCGGTATAAATTTTATTTTCATAAATCCGATATTCGGCTCCCCGCCCCCGGGTTCCGCTTCCGGCAGAAATTATCCGCAAAAAATCCGCCGGCAGCTGATAGGCGCGTTTAAAATCGGCAACCGGGGTCAAATCCAGACGTCCGAGCCGTTTTTGAGCTACGGCAAAACTCCAGGGATATGACGCCAGCAAACCGTCGCGGGTCAACGGATACAAATTGGCGGCGACCTCGGATTCTGCCGTTCCGTCCTCAAAAGAGGTAATGGTTTGCGCCCCGATTTTCAGCAGAGCCTTGGAGCAGAGGCTCACATCGGTATAACTCATGATTTTTTCTCCTCAAAAAATAACCGGGAAGGCACGTTTCCTTCCCGGCGTCATTTGCTTATAGTGTCTTGTTTTAAACTATTCGGAGGCGGTATAAACGTCAGCGACGGTTACAACCCCGTCGGCGACATTGCCGACATACAAAATTGCCGGCGCCAGGGTTCCGGAAGTTCCGGCCATGGCCAAGATCATGTCGCCTTTGCGAATAAACGGGGCGGATTCATTGAAATAGCCGCTGCCTTTGACGGCTGTCAACGCGTCCGGAGTCTGGTAGTTCCACAGCGTAAAGCCGTTTGCATAAGCCATAACGCTGAAATTTTTATTATTATAAGCCATTCTTTTATCCTTTCAAAAATTTACTTAAGCCGTTATTGAAGAAGCTTCTTTACATTTGATACGGACAATGCCGCTGTCGTCAATCAGGCAGGCGCCCTGGCTCATCATATTATTGACAAAGTGGGCGGCATGGTCGCCGTGCCAGCTGATATCGCATTTGACATCCTGCCCGGAAGCGTGCCCAATGGCGGTTTTGTGGAAGATAAAGCAGCTGCGCTCGGTTTTGGAAGAACCGCCAAGCGGCAGGCCGGTATGCATAATCCAGTTGATGCCGAGCCATTTGCGGCTTTCGGTCCCTTTCAGAAACGGCAGGTTGTCGCCGGCGTAATCCGAATTGGAAAACTCGGGAATATTTAACAAAGTATTCCATTGGTGCGGGCCGACCAAACCAAAGCGCTGGCCGTCGTCAGGAACATCATTTTCGTTAAGCTTGGCAAAAGCATCGAGGATATCTTTTTTGCTCAACACCGAAGTATAATTTCCGACGTCATTGGCAGAAGAAGCCTTGTTCAAGGCCTCAATAATCAGTTCATCGGTTTTGCGGCCCAGGGCATAGGCGCCGGCATTGGCAATTACCCGGCGCTCATCGATGCTCAATTTGAGTTCGTCCAGAGCATCAACCCAATCGCCGGCGTAATAGTCGTGCAGTTCGCATTCGACCGGGCTGTGATCAATGCTCATGACCGGAACCAAACCATGGCGGGCCTTGCCGGAAGCGCTGCCCTTGCCGACTTTCTGGAAGACGGTGCTGGAGCCTTTGACATTATTTTTATAACGTACGGTATTTTTGAGTTTGGAACCGCTTTGCTGGTATGCCAGGTGGACATCGGCTTCAAACTGTTTCACAAAAGCTTCGCTAACTTGTGTAGACATTATTTTTTCTCCATATAAAAAATTGAAAAATTACAAAAAAGAAGCTTATTTTTCCGGGTAAAGCTTCTCAAAACCCTTGGTGATTTTGGCCACATAGGACGGATCCTTATCCCGCCAGTAGCGCGGATCCTCCATCATTTTGCGCAGCGAGGCATCGCTCAGTTCCTCAATCATGCCGCCTTCGCGTCCCATGACCGGTTCGGGGCTGGACATCATCTGATAGAGGGCGATGACGCCTTCCGAGGTGGTGGCCAGGGCATCATAGATTTCGGGGCGGAGATTCTGCCGCGCCCAAGTTGAAATCTGCCGCGAAATTTCATTGAATTTTTCGGCGCTGCCAAAATGGCGTACCAGTTTTTCGAGTTGCTTTTGCGCCTCAAAATTGACTGTCAGTTCGCTCAGAACCGGGATCACCCGCTCGTTGGCCAGGTCATAAACCAACTGTGCCTGTTCGTTGGTAAAATGTTTTTCATACATGCGGCGCAAGACTTCGTCATCGCGTTCCAAGTAGGGTCCGGGGATTTTCAGGTCATATTTGTCATAACTTTCCGGCATGCCGCGCAACCCGGTTTCCACCAGGTTTTCGTCCCGGGCAGCCATATTGTTAAAATCGGCAATCAGGCTCTGCAACCGGACCGCGCCGCGTTCGGCATCCCAATATTTATCGGGCAAGCCTTGCGGTTTTCCGGAGGCATCGGGCAAAGATGCCGTTTTAAGCAAGTTTTCACTCATGTTTATATCCTTTCAGATGAAATTAATTACAAAAAAACCGCGGTTGGCAAAACCGCGGCAATTCAGACACCATCAGCGAGCGATTTGATATAGCATACCAGGTGCCGCTGGCCTTCCAGATGCCGAAGCTGGTCGGCGGAACAGTCAGGCCCCAAATAGCGCTCGAGGGTTATCCGTTGCAAAAAAGAGAGGACAATCCTGCCCTCTCCGGTCAAAAAACACTTGGCAAAGGCCTGCCTTATTTCGGCATCGTCCATCTGCAAAGTGTTAAAGCTGCGATCCGGCATCGGCTTCCTCCTTCGAAAGTTCCGAAATCAGGCTGGCGGGAACGTTCAGCGTATTTCCCAGCCAAACGGCGGCTTCTCTGGCATTAACCACCGTTGCCGCATCGGAGCCCATGGCGGCGACCAGATTCAGCCATTCGGAAACGGTACTGACGTCTTTGCGCGCCTGAACCAGCGCCAAGGGAGATTTGTACTGCAAATCGACCACTTTGCCGTCAAGATCGAAATTCATAATATCTCCGCGGCGGCGCAGAATACAAAACGCCCGCTTCAGCAACGGTGTCAGCAATTCGGCCTGAAGCCGCCCGAAACTGGCTCCGAGAATCCGTGCCATTTGCGCCGTGCGCTCCAGAACTTCCGTCGCCGTCATATTCGGGGCGCTGATTTGCGCCAGGCTGTCAGCCAGCAGCGCATGGTTAATCCGGCTCCGCAAATCGTCAAGCACCAGTTGCGAGATGTCGAACTTGCCCGGCGCCTCCAAAGGCGTCAGCCCTTTGGAACCGACGGCTTTGGGAATAATTGCTCCGGGCACAAGCTTGATGTTGGCAGGATTCAGAATCCCGTCGTCATCGGCCTGCCAAATGCCGGTTACGGCAATGGAAGCGTTTTTCAGTACCAATTCCACCACTTTATTGGCGGTTTTGATGTCGGGGAGCGCTTTCATAACCGGCGAACGCCCATAAACTTCCCCCGGCGCTTTCAGCCAGCGGAAATTAATAAACGGCGAGGTGTCAAAGACGCCGTCGCGCAAAACAAACGCATTTTCCGGGCTTTCGGCACTATCAAAGGCAAAAGCCGTATATTCGTAACCTAAAGCGCCGTACTTGCCGCCGCGGGGCATAACCGCCTCAATCAGCTCAAGCAGATAGCCTTTGTCCTGTCGGGCGCGTTCATAATAATTTTCGGGAATTTCCGCATTGGGAAAACGGCTGCGAATCCCGTCAAGGGAAATTTGCGAGCAGCGAAAAGTCGTATCCAGCCGCCCGTCGGCGCTTTCTTCCAAGGCAATTTCCCTTAGCGGAACGGCATAAAACCGAAAAGCGGTGCTTTCACCCAAAGGCGCTTCCTCAAACATCAGGCAGGCGGTTCCGGCCGTTACCAGATCCAGATAGCATTGGTGGATTTCGACGGCAAAATTGGAATGTTCAAAATTTTGCAGCAGAATATCCGTACTCTTTTCCAATATCGGCGCTACCTGGCTGCGTTCTTCCGCACTTAATTCGGGACCGGGGCGCAAACCGAACCATCTGGCCCAAGGCGGCGTCAGTTCCGACAACAGGGAAGAAGCCAGCTGGTCGACGGCATCAGGAGCCGTCCCATCGTAAAGGTGCAGGTTCTGTTTGCTTCCGTAGTTGTCAAGCTGGCGGGAAATACTGACATTTTCGCGCTGCGGAAAAGCATAATTATAACATTCCTGCCAATGCGGTTCCCAATTTTGTTTGCGTTCACAGGCTTTTTGCCAGCGGGCCACCAGGTCGCGGATTTTATCTTCCATGCCTATTCTCCCAGAAGTTTTTTACGGTTCAGATCTTTGGTATCCAAAAGCCCGCTATACGACGTTTTAATGGTGCTTTCGACCCCGCGGCGCTGCCGTTCAAGCGCTTTCCGGCGTTCTTCTTCGGCCAGTTTTTCAGCGTTGCCGTTGTCAACAACTGCCGGAGCCGAGGTTTTTGGTGCGGAAAATACTCCTCCCATCTTTTTTCTCCTTAAATTTTATTATTGGTGACAAGTTTGTTCAAAATGCCGCTGCGCGGCGAATTGTTTTTTCCTTCGCCGTTGCGGACGACAGAAATCCCCAACACGCCGAGAGCAATTCCCCACAGCGAGGTGGTTTCTACCAAAGCCATAATAATTTCCGGCGCCCGCGGATTGCCGCTGATTATCACATAGCAAAGCGTCAACATGCAGAGCAGCCAGGACAAGGCGACCGAATAACCAAAAGCCGGGCGCCAAAAACGGACAAACCGGTCTTCCGAGCGAAGTTCGCTGCGCATGGTTTCGTGTATCAGCTGCAGAGTGGAAGAATCGAGGCTGTTTTCAAGTTCCTGCGACTTTTCCAGGTGGCGGTTGGCCTCTTTTAATTCGGCAAGCGAAATCTGCTCGCTGCTAATGGCGGTATCGACATCGCTTAAGGCACGAACGGCCTTCTGAGCCAAATCATTATTAATACTGCCCAAGGAAGAACTGACAAACTTGACCAAAACCGGAAGGCCGATTTTTCCCAGAATACGGGTTAGCATTTTATTTCTCCTTATTTTTCAATATCGTTATAAAAAACATGGCTGCCAATTTCGGCACAGGGTATTTTGCCGACCGACCAACCGGGGCGCAGTTGTTTGACATGGTAGTGAGTGGCGCCGGCGGTATTGTCGACCAGCAGCCCGGCCCGGGCACGCAGCGCTATCCGGCGGCAGATGGCAAAGTTCAAATCATGTTCCAGATTTTGTTCCAGCAGCCGGCGGTTGGGATCATTTTGATTCCAGCAGGAAAACTGCCAGGGCTTATGGCAGACTTCATAAACCGTATTGCCCCACCAATAGCCGCCCCGGCGGCCGGAAAACGCAACCCGGTTCAAAATTACCGAAGCAACGGCCTCCTGTCCGGAAAGGCATTCTCCGCGCGCTTCGCCGAAAACGGTACGGGCCAGGGCATCGACATCTTCGTCATTCATCGTCCCCTCCCCGCGTCGTCAATCTTTTTTTCAATCCGCAGCAGATGCTCGGTCAGCCGGTTTTCAACATCTTTCAGATAATTAATCGAAACATAGTTGCGGGCGACATGAATTTTAAAATCGCTCAACGCTTCGCGGCAGCCGGAAAGCTTTTGTTCCTGCGTGCCTTTAATTTCACTGATATCGTCCTCCAGCCGGCTGCGGTTTTTGCTTATCATGCGAAACAAGCCTAAAAAAAGGGGCACCTCGATCATGGTGACCCAATTAAAAAGTTCTCCTGTCATTATCTTATATCTCCTTTATATTTGCTCACACCTCAAACCCGGTTGTTGCCAGAAACTGATTGTTTCGTCCCTGCCAGCGGTTTTCGCGAAAATCTTTTGCGGAAATGCCGGCAGCCGGTATCCGCAC